>JAFGPL010000122.1 GCA_016936215.1 Bacteroidales bacterium | reverse complement strand
TTAGGAATTGAGGTGTCTGGCCTCGTACCATCTGACCGAAATGTAGACGGAGTAGTGGAAATGATGTTAGACGCAACCCAAAACTATAAAAAGACATTAACTACAGATAGATTATTTGGCTGGCATTCAGCGTTGTGTCCTTCAGACCGAAGTGGAATGTATAAAATTATTGTGGGTAATTGGAGAGATGATTCAACTGGTCCTATGCAAGTTGTTTCAGGAGCTTTGGGAAAAGAGAAAGTACATTTTGAAGCTCCACCTGCAAGAGAGATTAAAAAAGAAATGAAATCATTTATATCATGGTTTAATAAAGAATCTGACCAGGATTTAATATTAAAATCTGCGATATCTCATCTGTGGTTTATTACAATACATCCCTTTGAAGATGGCAACGGTAGAATTGCCCGTGCTTTGTCAGAAATGTTACTTACCAGATCAGACGAAACACCGCAACGGTTCTATAGTATGTCTTCACAAATTAGAACTGAGAGAAAAGACTATTATAACATTCTGGAAAAAACTCAGAAAGGAACTCTTGATATAACTGAATGGCTAGTCTGGTATTTAAAATGCTTAGCAGATGCGCTTAATTCGTCAGATAGAATTCTTTCAAAAATTCTCTATAAGCACAAGTTTTGGCTTAAATATTCTTCCGAAACCCTCAACAGCAGACAAATCCTACTGATAAACAAATTATTAGACAACTTTATAGGTCAATTGACAACTTCAAAGTGGGCAAAAATTGCGAGATGTTCTCAAGATACTGCACTCAGAGATATTCAAGACCTTTTAAATAAAAACATTCTCCAAAAAAATCCATCTGGTGGACGAAGCACAAACTATAATCTTGTTACCCTAAAATTAAAACAGCCTAGCAACTAACACGGACAATATGGGTAAGTTGTTTGTCACACTTTTTGCTTTTGCTGCGACTCCCAAGACAGCTTTGTAATGAGATATGCACCCGGACACGCGCAACTGCCCGCAATTAGAATTCAGTATACCTTGATAGTTTTCTGGCTTCGATTTAGCTTTATATAGCGACACTGCGCCAGTGCTCATAACCAAAATCCTGTATCGTGATAGTTTATCGTCTCCGATCACACTTGTATCGCGAAACGCTCGACTTCGATAATACTTTGTACTAGGATTGCAAAAACCACGCCGTCCCCGCCTTTTATGGCCGAAAGAGGCTTTCTACTAAAGAAAAAGGATTGGTAGTTCGGCCGGAATGCGTCGGGTAACGCCCACTAAATTATACCGCCGGGCCGTTAGCTGTAAACGATCGCGGACCCTTGACACATGGCACATTTTTTGAAGCTACCTTATCAGATCCCCTAACAAATGAAAAAAGCAATATTCATTTTAGTTATCATATTAAGTTCAATTAGTTGTGAAAAGACTACCAGGCACGAATACCAATTGATTGACTCAGATATCGTTATCAGAATGAGTGAGAAATTAGGCAATCCTACAAGATCTTTTAAATTTGGATTGCAGACTGACAAAGCCTATCCATGCATAAACTATTCTCTTATAACAAATTCCATAACAACGACTGAAAAAATTTCTATTGAAGTTCTTGGGATTAACACGCCAACGATATGTTTTACAGCAATTGGCCCTGCTAGTTCAGCTATTCCAGTAACGAGTATTCAGAATAAAACATATGATATTGAGTTTAAAATAGGTACAAATATTTCTACTGGCAAATTGATATGCACTTCTAATGAATTCAAGCTCCAGATGAATGACCTTTTACAAATTAAAATAAATGGACCAGTACTTAAAAGGGTTCCTGTAAATACGATTTGGGGCACTGTAGGATATCATAACTCAACATCAATAGATAAAATAAATGAATTCATCAGCAGCATAAAGACAGCTGGCGCCTCTGAGGTAACCCTTGAGGATGGGAATTATAACTACTTTGAGATTGAAAATGGGAAAATAAAAGAACCGACAAATTCAGGTTACTGGTTTACTAAAACATTTGTTTACAAGTTTTCTGGGGATAAAAATCCAATAAGATCAATTGTTAAAGATTATAGTAAGAATTTTGGAGACCTAATGTCTATTTCTGTCCATGGAGATATGGGAGAAGAATTCTTAGGATGGATTTTAAAAAACGAATAAACACATGACAAACATAATGCCTTGATTATAAAATAAATGTCTACAGCTAACACGGACAATATGGGTAAGTTGTTTGTCATGGTTTTTGCTTTTGCTCCTGCACCCAAGACAGTTTTGTAGTAGCTTATACCGCGATCGCATAAGTAAGTGCCTGCAATAAAATTTGTGTACCTTGACTTGTTATCTGCTCCCAATCAACATTGTAACGCGACACGCGTATAGCTCACAAAACTTGTACCCGGATGGCAAAAACCACGCCATACCCTCCTTGCACCGTGACAGTCTTGTGGCTAAAGTACCAGGACCTTGCCCGGATTCGGCGTCGGGTAACACAACCTCCCCATATTGCCGTGCCGTTAGATGCAATTTATGGCTAATCGACCAAATATAGAAAATGGACTTGGGCATTAATAAATACTTCGGCTTCCTTGTTGCAAACTTCAAATTTCAGGGACCATATTCTTATCAATATGTAAGGGAATACCATACAGACTACGTAAAAGGTAATCTCATTGTAAAAGTTGTCTATGAAGGAGATTTTTGGGTAAGCTTAATACTGCTTAAAAATCCAAATCCGGAAATTGAAACCGGCAAATTAAGAGTTGTTGACCTGGACTATTCTGAAATAAAATCCTTTCAAGTAGAAGCCCTTGACAGGAAAAAGAAGTTGTGGAACTCGGTTTCCTCCAGTAATTTTCCTGACAAAAGCTTGTGGTACTTTTCAAAAATCCTGAGGCAAAACTCCGAACTTCTAGATGGCAATTTTGGAAAATTCACAATGCGGTTTAGAATTCTAAAAATGCTTGGAATTAAATAAAACTGCACCTAACAGGTCGGTATATGCAATTGTCGCTCCGTGTCGCGACAATTGAGTACCTAAAGAGCCGGTTATGTGGCTGGCGCCACGGCCCGCCCCGGCTCCCGCCGGGGTCCCCCTGCTGGTGTCACGGTTTTTGCCATCGCGAGAATAAACAAATCAACATCATAGCCCTTCATCGCACCACGAGTGCAAAAACACGCGCCAGCGCGAAGCTGTGGCAACCTGCACATACCGCCGAACGTTGTGCATCATGCAAAAAGAGCTTCATAGAAAATGTATATGTATCAATAAAAAACAATAATATATGATAAGATTAATTATAAAAACATTATTCATGTTAGCCTGCTTCACTGTTTTTAATAACTGTTCGCTGATTGCACAGGATAATACTGCTTTTTTAGATTATCAAAATATTTTAATCACTCATAAGGATACTATTAAGGCTGATTCAGTTTCAATTGAATGGGGGAAAAAAGTGATACAAGATTTAAATTTGGTGAATGCAACTGATTTTGAAAAAGCAAGTAAAATACAGGATTATTTAAGCAAGAACCTTAAATACAATTTTAAATCAAGCATTACAATAAATGAAATCATTAAAAACAAAGGTGGTAATTGTGTTTCACATGCTATAATCGGTATTTTTTTATTGCGATTAGCTGATGTACCAGCAAAATTTGCCCATGAGGTTCAAATTATAAAACAATATACCATAGTAAGTTTAGTTGTTGGACGCTGGGCAAAAAAACACAACGATGGTATAAACAGTTATTGGCATAACGATCATATTTGGGTTTGGTTCAATAATACTGGCATTTGGGAAGCCTTCGATTCAGCCTTGGATTTATGCGGATTTAATGAATTTTACCATAAACGGTTTTATCAGCATAAAAAATTAAGTAAAGGATTTGCACAAAGATGGGCAGGCCCACCTTTTGTAATATGGGAAGAAACAAATATGGGATGTGACAAAATGATAAATGTTACCAGGAAAATTTGGAATGATCAATCTTTGAAAATGTTCAATAATAAAACTGAATGGCTGCGCTTTATAGATTTATTTAATAATTGGAGTGATAATGATTTTCATAAAGAGTTTTTACCCGACAGTTTACTGAATGAAATTAAATTAACTTCTAGAAAATGGTTCTAAATGAGCAAATAGTATTCTTTTATGTATATTGCATAATTACTAAAAGGTAATGGTAACCATTAATATATAAAAGAGGATAATAATACAATTATGCACGAACGCACAACACGCGGTATAGTTAATTGCCGAAGCAGTGCGTTTTCGAGCGGCACAGTTCGTATCAAAAGTAGTTGTAACTTGATGGGAAAGTGCTTCGAAATCGGCAACTAACCATACCGCCAAACGTTAAGGCCAATTTAACAAATACCATATAATCAATGAAAAGATTAATTCTTATCGTTCTGTCCAGCATTTCATTAATTGTAAATGGACAAGAGCATTCAATTGGACTAGAGGGAGGTATAAACTCGTCTAATATCATTAATCTTGATGATTATTACTACTGGGACCTAGTCAATAAAAATGGATCAACAATTGGAATTAATTACGAACATAAATGGAATAATCATTTCTTTATAAAAGCTGGAATCCAGTACAATGAGATAGGATTTAGGTATAAATATGAAAATATATTAAACGTTTCTTTCCCGCCTGGAACTGAAATACCATGGATTAACCACACCTACCACTATATCGGCTTACCAATTAGTTGTGGTTTGTCATTGGGACTCAAATTTCAAGGTTTCTTTTCCCTTGGTTTGTCACCTTCAATGAGGCTAAAAGTTACAACTGACTACCTGAGTGTTGCCGGCGGTGTATTTAGCGGTATATTACAGGATGATAGTCGAGATTACAACCCCGAGTTTGACGTTGGAGTGCCCATTAGTCTCGGATGTGGTTATTCTTTATCTGCCAATTTACAAGTCCATACTTCAGTCAGATACCAAATCAGTTTATTAAGTTTTAGGGAAATGGATGATTCTGAAGAAATGAACCTAAGGCATCATTTCTTCTCGTTTGTTTTTGGCATAAAATATTCATTCAAGAAGAACTAACTGGCCTTAACAGGTCGGTATATGTCATTGGCGCTCCGCACCGCGAGAACTTTCTGGCTAAAGAGAACTGTCTAGTGGTCGGCGGTGCGGCCTGCCCCGGCTCCCGCCGGGGACCCCCTCCTGGTGTCACGGTTTTTGCCAACGCGAGAATAAAGTATTAACCGCTTAATCCTTCATCGCACCTCGAGTGCAAAAACACGCGCCACCGCGACTCTGCGCCAACCGCACATATTGCCGGGCCGTTAGCGGTAATGTTAAAGAAGGTCCGAACCATTATTGAGCATCAAAAACAAATTAATAGATTAAATATTCTTTGGAAACCTAAGGATTATTTTCTAATTTTGAATTGCATTTATTTATGAATAATTCCTAATTAGAGTTTATTGTCATGGTAAAAAGTATTGAATTAAGAGATTTAATTTCAGCTAAAGGAATAAAAGTTACTCCTCAGAGAATGCGTGTTTTAGAAGCAATTTACAAACTAAATAATCACCCGACCGCAGAAAATATTTTAAACTATATTAGGAAAAATGACCCCAATATTGGTTCAGGGACTGTTTATAAAGTACTGGAAACTTTGGTGGAAAACAATTTGATTAAAAAGGTACAAACAGAAAAAGATGTTATGCTATACGATGGAGTTTTAGAACATCATCATCACCTCTATTGTATTCAATGTGATTATATTGAAGATTA
>JAFGPL010000121.1 GCA_016936215.1 Bacteroidales bacterium | reverse complement strand
TTTTTTTGCCACTAAGATCACGCCAAATGGCGGATTCGCCTGCTGGCGAACACTAAGTCACAAAGTTTCACAAAGAAAGCCGTTCTTTTTTTTATGTTAACAACTTCATTACAAATAAAAACCTATTGCAATTATCAAGGGTATTTAAACCCGGTTCTTTTTTTTGTGATTCTTTATGCCTTTGAGCCTTTGTGGCTGAGTAGTTACAAAGACTCTATTTCCCAAACCAATGATCGATCACTGTTTGGAATTTCAGATTTTGATTATTGAAATTTATTTGTTATTTGTCTTTTGCATTTTGGAATTTTAGCGTTTGTATCGTACAATTTCCCAATTTCATCCCAACACCCCACGCGCCACGCCTACCGTCCTCCCATCCCTGGTCCCGTATTAGGTGATACAAATCCAATCTCTGATGAAATAATTGTCAAAGCAAGGATTAAAACAGTAACTGCAATAGAAACAGACAAGTTTATATAATCAACGACCCTTGCCAATTTATGCGTGGTCTCTTTTTCATAATAGTTTGCCAGTTGCAGCGCCGATTCCCTTAATGTTCCGCTTTCTTCCCCGGAGCGAAACCGATTGATGGCATTGACCGGAAATACCTCAGTTTTTTCCAAACATTCGGTAAACGACTTCCCCTCCCGAAGCATGGTCGGTATCACAACTGCTTTGACCTGCTGTTCGATATAAGCGTTACGGCAGGCTTCTGCGGCTGTCTTGATGACATTGATATTTTCACCGGATCCGCTGTAAAGCGCGTGAAACACCCGGGAAAAAATTTCAATGCTGGATTTATGTAACAGTGATCCGACAATCGGTATAGAAAGAATAAGCTTATGAACAAATATACGTCCTTTTGGCGTCTTATAAAATCTTATAAATAGAACGACTGGAATAAGCACACCGAGTAATAACCAGAGGATATTATTTTGTAAGAATCCGCTTAAACTAATACATGCTTTGGTCATGGGCGGAATTTTGACATCATATTTTGTTAACATGTTAGTCATTTGAGGAAAGATATACATGATATAAAATATGAAGGTGGCAATAATGGCAAATAAGACGATGATTGGCATGAATAAGGCGCTGCGAACACTTTTCTTGAAATCTGCATCCCGGGTTAGATATTTGGCGGTACTCTCATAAACCTGCGCCATATTGCCACTGGTTGAGGCGATACTGAGCATGTGCGCAGTAAATTTTCCCAACACCTTTTCATGCCGGCCGTACACCTGAAAGCCCTCTTTACCCAGCTTCAAATCCTTATGGATTTCCCGAATGGTCTCTTTCAGGGTGCGATTGGCAGTATCATTGGCGAGCAGTTGCAAAATTTCATCGTACGGGAATTTCTCTTTTAAAAGCTCGGCACAGAGGTTGATAAAGATGACGATATCCTGAACCGGAACTCTGGCTTTGAAATCGAAAATCTTTCTCCGGATCGAGATAACCTGAAAGCCCATGTTCAGTAAGGCGCGTTGTACCTCCGCTTGAGAGAAAGCGCTCTGTTCGCCGGTAATGGGTTTATCATTGCCTTTTCGAACTTTATAGATGAATGTTGACTTTTTTTGGACTCGATTCACATTGATCTTGAATTCCCTGGCGATCTCCTGAAGCTTTTTTTTGACCTCCCAGCGATTGCCAGCGTAAAGTATGCCTTGAACCGGTTTGCCGGCTAAGCTGAGTCCTATGTATCGGTATTCTTGCATTCTAATCCCAAAAACAATAAATTTTTAATGAGATGTCGGACCACTGAAAACAGTGATCCGGCACTCAATAAATAAATAATATCACTAAGATATTTAATATTGTTATTCTGTACGGTTTTGATTCATATAAAATTTAGTAATCTGTACCTGAATAATCTCCCCATCCACCATTAGTAACTGAAGTAGGAGTTATTGTATACATAATTGTCTTTCGTACATCCGCAGTAGCTCCTTTAGTAAATTCCCCAGTTATTGCTGTAACAGTGGCTGATGTGGTCAAACCAGCAATAGTAAATTTGCCGTGTTCATTTTTCCAGTCCGTATCTGTTGGAGTAGTAGTTGACACACCAGGAAGTGGTGAGTTTTCCAGAATACCAATAGTTTGGAAGCTAATGGTAGCAGGAAAAGTATGTCCCCCACCACCCAGAGCAACAGGTTTACGATAATATTGTTGAAGGCGACCGACAATCATTAGACAATCTTGCTGCACAGCGTCCTGATTTGCCTGAAATGAGCTTCCACTAAACATATTAATGCCGATTAAAATAGCAGCGCCAACAATAATAGCGCCTAACACGAGTAATAAAAGTTGTTGTTGTCCCATGACAGTTTCTCCTTAAATTTAAAAAATCCTTTGTTAATCAGTTGTTTGTTTACTAAAAATTGTTTGCCCAATGGTTGATTTTTCACCCCCTTCGTTCATCGGGTAATATAATTTTTTGTTTTAAAGTTTTATATTTGTGTTTAAATTTTTTCTAAGTACCATATTTCATAATTACGATGACATATATTCTTTTAAACAGTAATGTTGTTAAACCTTATTTTAGTCTTTTACACCTTAGTAGAAAATGTTTTGCCCATACCTAATCACCTTATTACCTTATTTACAAACCAGGGGATGATAATAAGGTAATAAGGTTAGTGTGTTTCCGGGCTTTTCTACTACTAAGGTTT
>JAFGPL010000120.1 GCA_016936215.1 Bacteroidales bacterium | reverse complement strand
TTTTAAAATGTCACTTAAAGAAAAGATAACCAAAGATAAATTGCCCCGGCACATTGCAATTATTATGGATGGTAATGGCAGGTGGGCACAGAAACGGGGAAACCAGAGAGTTTTCGGCCACAAAAACGGGGTAGCTGCAGTAAGGGATACCGTTGAAGCCGCGGCAGAATTGGGATTGGAATTCCTTACGTTGTATGCTTTCTCTACCGAAAACTGGAACCGGCCAAGGACCGAGATTGATGCGCTTATGTCGCTTCTTGTGACTACCATAAATAAAGAAACCAAGACCCTTCTCGACAATAATGTAAAGCTTCTTGCCATTGGCAATATAGACAGCCTGCCTAAAAATGTTGCAGAAAAACTAAACCAGGCCATAAAAAAAACAGAACACTGTACGGGCCTTCGTCTGGTACTGGCGCTTAGTTACAGTTCCAGATGGGAAATTGTAAATGCCGTGCAAAACATAGCACGCAAAATTGAAAATGGGGAAATGTCGGCCAGCGAGATTAACTGCAGTACCTTTGAAGATAATCTAAGCACCGCGGGGATCCCCGAACCCGAATTATTAATTCGTACAAGCGGCGAATACAGGTTAAGCAATTTTTTACTTTACCAAATGGCTTATACCGAGTTATATTTTACCGAAACTTTGTGGCCCGACTTCAGAAGGGAGAATTTTTATGAAGCCATTGTTAACTATCAGCACAGGGAAAGAAGATTCGGAAAAACCAGCAAACAAATACAAAAAAGTTTAAATGTTAACTGACATAAACGGATGAGAGAATTTATCACTTTAGTTTTATTAATTACCGGATTAACTGTTCTTGCCCAGGAAAGCGAGTTTAAAGGATTGCAGTATTTTGATTATTCAAGGCCAATGGAAGACCTTACAATTGCCGACATACGGATTACCGGAGTGAAATATCTGCAGCCGCAGGTACTGGTAAATCTTTCCGGATTAAAAGTAGGCGACAAAATATCAATACCTGGGGACAACATCACCAGGGCTATAGAGAAATACTGGAAGCACGGCCTGTTTTCCGATGTAAAAGTATTGATTGACAAAATCGAAGATAAAAACGTGTATCTTCAGATTTATCTTGTTGAAAGGCCCCGTTTATCGAAGGTAAACTTCAGTGGTGTAAGAAAATCAGAGATTACCGACCTGAACGAAATGATTGAACTTAAACCCGGCAGCCAGATAACCGATAATGTTATTAACAATGTAAAGACCATACTTCAGAAACATTACATTTCAAAGGGATTTTATAATGTCAGCACCACAATTGTACCGGTTGAAGACACGGCGGCATTTAACAAGGTACACCTTGATGTTGCTGTAGACAAAGGCAGCAAGGTAAAAATCGGCGATATTGTTTTTGAAGGCAATGTATATTTTACCGATAAAAGATTGCAGCGCCTGATGAAAAAAACCAAGAAAAAGAACCTTAACTTTTTTAAATCTTCAAAATATATCGAAGCAGATTTCAGGGAGGACAGGGAAAAATTGCTTGCATTTTACAACGAACATGGATACCGCGATGCACAAATACTCGAAACAAGCCTGAAATCTGTCAGCGACGACCGTTTGGTATTGCTCATCAGGCTCGAAGAGGGTAAACAGTATTATGTAAGGAACATACAATGGATAGGAAATACCCAATACCCGACTGAATTCCTGGGCCGGTTGCTCGGTTTTAAAAAAGGAGATATATATGACCAGAGCCTGATGGAAAAACGGTTAAACAGCGATCCCGATGCCATCACTTCGTTATACATGGACAACGGGTACCTGTTTTTTTCTGTTGACCCTGTAGAAGTAAACATCGAAAATGACTCTGTTGACCTTGAGATGCGCATTTACGAAGGAAAACCTGCCACCATCAATGAGGTTATCATAAAAGGCAACACCAAAACCAACGAACATGTGGTACGCAGGGAGCTTCGCACCCGCCCCGGTGAGCTATTCAGCAAATCTGATATTATAAGGTCGGTGCGCGAACTGGCTACTCTCGGCCATTTCGACCCCGAAAAGATAGTCCCCAACCCGATCCCTAACCCGGCTAACGGCACTGTTGACCTTGAATACCAGCTCGAAGAGCGTGCCAACGACCAGCTTGAAGTTTCAGGTGGTTGGGGGGGCTTTGGTTTTGTAGGCACGGTAGGTGTACGGTTCTCAAATTTCTCAGCCCGTAATATTCTGAATGGAAAGGCCTGGCGGCCTGTTCCTACAGGCGACGGGCAAACGCTTTCTATTCGGGCCCAGTCAAACGGAAGATATTACCAGGGTTACAACCTGTCTTTTGTTGAACCGTGGTTTGGAGGTAAAAAACGGAACAATTTTTCTGTTTCAGTATTTCATTCGGCCATGAAACCATATTACACCTCCCTCGATAATATTGACGGACATTTTAAAATATACGGGGCATCCGTAGGGCTCGGCCACAGTCTTAAGTGGCCCGACGACTATTTCGTGCTTTATAACGAGATCGGGTTTCAGCGATACAGCCTTAGCAACTGGACAACAGACTTCTTTCTTACCAATGGTAATGCCAACACCATCAGTTTCAAGACTTCGCTGAGCCGCAGCTCACAGGACCAGATGATCTACCCGAGGCAGGGTTCGATGTTTAGCCTTACTTTGCAGCTTACACCGCCCTATTCGCTGTTCAGAAAAGATGAGTTCTGGAAAATCTCATCCGAAAGACGATCACAGATTGAGGAGGATGTTAATACTGCTTTTGCAAATACTACTGTTGAGGAAACCAACGAACAGTTTGTGCACGAAGTAAACAAACGGGTAATCGGCGAAGAAACCCGCACCAAATTTAACCTGATCGAATACCATAAGTGGTCGTTCAAAAGCGCATGGTACACAAGCCTTATCGGCGACCTGGTGCTGGCAACCAAAGCCGAATTCGGCCTACTGGGTTTTTACAACCATAAAATACGGCATGCACCCTTCGAAAAATTCGATGTAGGTGGCAGCGGTATGAACTACAGCAATTATTATTACGGCAACGACATTATTGCTTTGCGCGGGTACGATGAAGGCAGCCTTACACCTACTTCGCTTATCCTTAACAGCGAAGGTGAATACAAGCAAATTGACAACGGGAATATTTACAACAAATATACAGTAGAGCTAAGGTATCCATTTACCACAAGTGAATCGGCCACCATTTACGGGTTGGTTTTTCTCGAAGGTGGTAATGCCTGGGCAAATTTTAAAGATTTCAACCCGTTTATTATCAAACGCTCAGCAGGTATTGGTTTGCGCGCATTCCTGCCCATGTTCGGTTTGCTTGGCGTAGACTGGGGCTATGGGTTCGATCCCCAGCCAAATGAAAACGAACCTCATGGCAGCCATTTCCATTTCATGATGGGCCAGCAATTTTAGTTTTCAATTTATAATAACCTTATTTTTGGTACTATATTTGTTATCATTGCTAAAAAAGGTTTAATTAAAATTATAACACTATGAAAAAGATATTTTTATTTACGGCAATTTCAATATTTGGCATAGCCATGGCATTCGGTCAGAAATACGCATTTGTTGACACCGAATATATACTGGGGAACATACCTTCTTACAAGGCTGCCAAGGAGAAACTCGACAATATTTCGGCAGAATGGCAGAAAGAGGTTGAAGCAGAATATGCCGAGATTGACAAGATGTATAAAGAGTACCAGGCAGAAAAAGTATTGCTCACCGAAGACATGCGCCGCAAAAGAGAAGATGCCATCATCGAGAAAGAAAAATCGGTGAAAGAAATGCAGAAAAAGTATTTCGGCCAGGACGGATCATTGTTTCAGAAAAGACAGGAGTTGATAAAACCTATACAGGACGAAATATACCAGGCTGTAAAAGATATCGCCACCGAAAGCGGTTACGCTGTAATATTCGATACCTCCAGTGGCCCCACCATGCTTTACTTCAACCCGAAATTTGATGTAAGTGACGAGGTACTTCAAAAATTAGGATATAAAAATTAATTTTATACTTTTGTATCTTTTTATCAAACAGTGTATTTTTAAATATGAATATTGTAATAAATAACTGAATTCAAGAAAAATAAGGACTAATGAAAAGTATAGCGAAATTATTTGCAGCAGCATTGCTGATTTTACCTCTCTCACTCACGGCCCAGAAACCTGTTAAACTTGGGCATATTGACAGTCAGAAACTTCTGATGGCTATGCCGGAAAGCGACAGCGCACAGAATAAGCTTGCAAAAGTGGAAAAAGAATTTCAGGCCACCCTGGAAGAATTACAGGTAGAGTTCAATAAAAAGTTTAAAACATACCAGGATACTTATACCACCATGACCGAGCTTATACGTTCTACCAAAGAGACCGAGCTGAACGAACTGAGCGAGCGTATCCAGAATTTTCAGACACAGGCCCAACAGGATTTTGAAAGACAGCGCATGGAACTTTTCAAACCCATTCAGGAAAAAGCCAAAAAAGCTGTTGACGAAGTTGCACGCGAGAACGAGTTCACCTATATTTTCGATGTTAGTCCGGGTGTTGGGGCCATCGTATATTCTGCACCCGAAACGGTAGACATCATGCCCCTGGTAAAGAAAAAGCTTGGCATAACCGATATGCCATAAGCATTAAAACACAATATTTATTACAGCCGGTTCAATTTAGTACCGGCTGTATTTTTTTAATTCCTTCTAATATCTATATTTGCTACTCAACCAGAATCATTTCTGCATATGCAACCTGATCAGCCAATCGGTATTTTCGACTCTGGGGTAGGCGGATTAACCGTAGCAAACGCCATAAGACACCTGCTCCCGGACGAAAGCCTTATCTATTTCGGGGATACAGCACATCTCCCATATGGCGATAAATCGAAAGAAACCATTACTTATTATTCCGAACATATCGCAGCTTTTTTGCTTGAACAGCAATGCAAAATAATTGTTATTGCCTGCAATACAGCATCAGCAAATGCTTATGAAGATGTCGTAAAGCTGATTGGCAACCAGGCGCTTGTTGTCAATGTAATTGACCCGGTGGTGGAGTATATCACATCACAGGAAAACATCTCAACCATTGGTGTGATTGGCACCAAGGGAACCATTAACAGCGGAACATACGAAGCCAAAATAAAAAACACTTCGCCCCGTCTTAGTGTGGTCTCAATGGCCACCCCGCTGCTGGTACCAATGATCGAAGAAGGTTTTATCTTCGACGACATCAGCAATGCCATTATACGGTCGTACCTTTCAAAAAAAGAACTGAACGGTATAGACAGCCTGATACTTGGATGCACACACTACCCTATTATTAAAAACCAGATTAACAAGTTTTACAATTTTAAGGTTAATATTATTGACTCATCGAAAATTGTTGCCATGAACCTTCGTAAAGTCCTTTTAGCAAACAAACTGGTCAATACTGGCGGAAATACACAAATGAGATTTTACGTTTCGGATTACACCGATTATTTTAAAGCCATTTCAAAACTGTTTTTTGAAGAAGACATTCTTCTTGAAAAGCTTAACCTTTGGAAATAATTATCTTGAATATTAAAATACATAAATAACACGATGAAAACTTTAACCACCCTTTTCTTATTTTTTCTTTCCATTATACAAATCTGCGCGCAGGTTTCTTTTGGTGATGCTGAAAATATTAACCATAACTGGAGATTTAAAAAAGGTGATATTGAAAATGCAGGATCGGTAGAATTCGATGATTCAAAATGGCGGCAATTGAACCTCCCGCACGACTGGAGTGTAGAAGGCCCTTATAGCCCCGGGCTCGCGAGTGCTACAGGATACCTTCCCGGGGGTATTGCCTGGTACCGGAAATCTCTTGAAATACCTGCTGAGATGGCCGGGAAAAAGGTTTTTGTTTATTTTGAAGGGATATACCGCAATGGTGATGTGTTTATCAACGGTACTTCTCTTGGTATGCGCCCTAACGGTTATATTTCTTATTTGTACGAAATAACACCCCACGTCAGGTTTGGTGAAAAAAACATCCTCGCTGTCAGGGTTGACCACAGTAAATATGCTGATTCACGCTGGTACACAGGATCGGGCATATACCGCGACGTGTATCTCATCTATGCAAACCAAATACATATTGATCAATGGGGAGTGTATATCACCACCCCTAAGGTAAATGAGCAACAGGCAACCATAAAGGTAGAAACCACCCTGAAAAACACAACACCTGATAATGTAAACCTTTCTGTATTACAGGAAGTTATCAATAAGGAACAAAAGGTAATATCACAGGTATCAGGAAAAATCTCTGTTGCGGCAAACTCAGCCAATACAGCACTGCAGGAGATGATAATTGCAAAACCTGAACTATGGTCGCTTGACAATCCGCAACTTTATCTGCTTCGTACCACTGTTCTTTCCGGGAAAAAGATTATTGATAAAACGTTAACATCGTTTGGTATCAGAACCTTAAATTTTGAAGCAAATAAAGGTTTCAGTCTAAACGGAAAAAACATAAAGATAAAGGGTGTTTGCCTGCACCACGATGCAGGGTGCCTCGGTTCTGCAGTACCTGAACAGGTTTGGAGAAGAAGGCTGGCCACCCTGAAATCGCTTGGCTGTAATGCAATACGTACCAGCCATAACCCGCAGGCCCCTGTGCTTTATAAACTGTGTGACGAATTGGGGTTTATGGTATTGAACGAGGCTTTTGATGAATGGGAATTCCCGAAGAAAAAATGGATTGAAGGGTGGAATGTCGGCACTCCTGGTTTTGAAGGACATTCTGAGTTTTTTAACGAGTGGGGGGAGACCGACCTGCGGGATATGGTATTGCGTGACCGAAACCATCCGTCGGTATTCATGTGGAGCATTGGCAACGAGGTGGATTATCCGAACGATCCATATTCCCACCCGATATTAGACAAAGAAGGAATCGGACAACAGCATACCAAGGGTTATCTCCCCAATCAGCCTAATGCAGAGCGCCTTGGGGGTATTGCAAAAAAACTGTCTGCCGTTGTAAGGCAATATGACCTTTCAAGGCCTGTTACTGCCGGGCTTGCAGGTCCGGTAATGTCGAATGAAACTGAATATCCCACTGCACTTAATGTTGTTGGCTATAATTATACCGAAGGCCGGTATGCCATGGACCATGAAAAATATCCCGGCAGGGTTCTTTACGGAAGCGAAAACGGTCATTCGATGGATGCTTGGAAAGCTGTACGCGATAATGAATATATTTTTGGCCAGTTTTTATGGACAGGAATTGATTACCTGGGTGAATCACACCGCTGGCCTTCAAGGGGTTTTACTTCCGGCCTTCTCGATCTTTCAGGTTATAAGAAACCGCGTGCGTACTTCAGGGAAAGCCTGTGGTCAGACAAACCAATGGTTTACCTTGGTACATACAAAAAAAGAAAAAGAGAAAGATCCCCATCTATTGATGCACTCCCACTGTGGAATTACGAAACAGGCGATACCATAAGGGTGGTCTGTTATACCAATTGTCAGAACGCACAGCTTATTCTTAACGGAAAGAAAATTGATAATCCCAAAAAATACGATGATGAAACTGGTGTAATTGTCTGGGATCTGCCATTTCAACCCGGAAAAATACAAGTTGAAGGACTTATGAATGACCAGATAGCCGCATCATACTCTGTTGAAACCACCAAAAGGCCATATGCCATTACCGCCAAGGCATACAATGAATCCATTTCTTCAGCTAGCGGTGTTGCAATGATTGACATCCTGATAGTTGATGAAGATGGGAAACCTGTAATTCTTTCAGACGATGAAATTACATGCAGGACTGAGGGACCGGTCAGGCTTATTGGTATGGAAGCCGGCAACCCCAACGATATGGGAGATTATAACGATAACAGGCAGAGGGTTTATCTTGGAAGAATGATTGCTTATATTCAGGCAACAGGAGAGAAAGGAAAAGCGAAAATAAAGTTCACCTCCCCCTGGCTGCAAAATGAAGAAATCGAAATAGAAACATTTTAGATAAGAAACTACCTTAAGCTCATAAATTCCAATTGGGTTGCTATTGTTGTTTATCCTCATCTGAAAGCGGAATGGTAAAATAGATACTGGTTCCATGGTTTACCTTACTTTCAATATGTATTTTACCATTGTTTTTTTCAACAAACTCTTTGCATAACAATAGTCCAAGTCCTGTTCCTTTTTCCTTATTGGTACCGTAGGTAGAATAATTTCTATCAATTTGAAACAAGACAGGGATGACTTCCGGTTCAATTCCAATGCCGGAATCTATTACACTTACCTTTAGATATTCCTTATTGGCTAATTCATATAAGATTTCTATTTCACCTCCATTGGGAGTAAATTTTATTGCATTAGACAAAAGGTTATTCAGCACCGTTGAAATCATATAACGATCTGCAAAAACGATAAAACCATCTGAATTAAGAACATTTAGCTTAATATTTTTCTGTAGTAACATACTTTTATGCAACTCGGCAGTTTCTTTAATCAAATCATCAATTTTAACGTTTTCCGGTTTTATTCGCAGTCCTCCTGTTTGCATCCTCGACCATGTTAGCAAATTGTCCAGCAATGTGTATGAATTCAATGAACTTTTATATATCATTTCAAGCAATCTCTCTTTCTTTTCGTGACTATATTCCGTATGCTTTGTATATAATAATTCAGAGAACCCAAGAAGTGCGTTCAAGGGATTTTTTAAATCATGTGCAATTATTGAAAAAAATTTATCTTTTGTAGCCACCAACTCCATCAGTTCCTTGTTGGCATTTGCCAGCCCCGATTTCTGTATCAATAATTCTTCTGCCTGTTCTTCAATCTGCTGCTGTCTTTCTTCAAGCTGCACATTTGTTTCATTTAACCTGTTAATTTGTTCCTCAATAACCAATTGCTTAAGTTTCGATTCATTTACCGACTTTTCCAATTGATATAAAATAAACCATGTAACAGCCGAAAACGAGGCAAACAGAATAATAAACAACATTAATGAATCCCTCATAAAAGGGTTATCTGAATTAAGGGTTAAAAAAGTAAAAACAAAAATATGTACCAATGTTAAAATGACACCATGCAACCTGTCTGCTATAAAATAAGAAAGTATAATTAAATACAGAATAAAAAACGAGTCTCGCAACAAAACATACAGTTCAAACCCCCTGAACGACACGAAAAAAAATGTAATGTAAGAATTTGCAACAATGGCATATACAATAACAATAAAACTCAACTTAAGGCTTATAAGCTTAGAAAAAAACAATATTATTGATAGAACCAGGGTTACAAAAGTTATTGCATTGAAATAAACAATTCTGTGAGAAATTTCCAATAATTTAAATGAGTCGAGGATAAGCCCGAAAGCACTTAATAAAGCAGTGGCAAAATATATTATCTCCGCCCCTCGCTTAATATATTCCTGAAGGTATGGTTTGTTGGCCATTTTTAACAGAGCTTATATTAAATTTACAGATATTTAAGATAAAAAACACAGATTCTGCAAATTCATTGATGAATATAACATTGTTCGAACACCCGTTTTAATTGATTATCAAGACCCTTGAAAAGCCATAAGCTTTCGGCGGTATTATTTTATAAATGAACCGGGGTTTATATTTCTTCAACTTAAAATAATGGATGTTTTTACTTAAAGAATGAACAATGTTGAAAATAAGAAGTTAACTTTATAGAAGGAATAATACAAGGTCTTCCTTATTAAATAATTGCCAACAGAAGTTCATTTCAAAAAACATATTTGTAATTATGAAAGTTATAATTGTAGGAGGAGTAGCAGGTGGTGCCACAACGGCAGCACGTCTCAGGCGACTGGACGAGGCCAGTGAAATCATCATTTTTGAGCGGGGCCAGTAT
>JAFGPL010000119.1 GCA_016936215.1 Bacteroidales bacterium | reverse complement strand
TCAGACCATGGAATGGCAAAAGTAGATTCTTCACAAAATATCGTTCTTAACAATTATATCAAGAAAAATTGGATAGAGAGACAAACCGGGGGAAGCGCATGTTATTTCATCGAACCTGCAAAAGGGTTTGAAGACAGCCTGTTCAGCCACCTGCAAAATACAGGCCATATAAAGGTTTTTCACAGGGACAGCCTGCCCGGTGAATGGCACCTGAACGATACAAACCGTATCGAAAAACTTGTAGTGGTTGCTGATAACGGATACGTAATGAGGTGGGACGACTACAAACTTATAAAAGGGGGAAACCATGGATACGATAATAAAGAACCCGATATGCGTGCAATATTTTACGCCATCGGCCCGGCCTTTAAAAGAAAATACAGCCATCCGGGGTTTAGCAATACAGATATTTATTCCCTGGTATCAGAAATTTTTGCAATAAAACCACCTGCCCATGATGGCAATCTTAAAAATGTACAAAACATGCTAGCAAAATAACACCCCGGTATAGCTGTGAATATTACCGGTTAAAAGAGATGTCTGATATCAAAATTTGAATTTACTTTAAGGGAAGGATTGAAAACTTTAGCAATTTGCTGCCACGACACAAGCTTAAAATTTTGCGCTACATGAACGGTATCCTGAAGGTTAAATCCGTCCTGGACAACAAAAAAACCGTAGTTGAAAGTACCCAAAGGCATATTGGTAACATCTATACCATCGGTTTCCTCAACGCCATCGGTTACATTGCCGGTGATCCTGAAACTGCCCATGTATTGACGTGAGTTTTTATTAAATACGGCATAAGAATTATTTCCCTGGCTTGATGCAATAAGGTATCCTTCTTTATCACCGGCATAGTAAATGGCAAGCCCTTCGATATCATATACAATATTGGGGTTTATGGTGTCGGACAGGTTAAGAAATTCAGCCGGTGAGGTATCTGAATGCTCTGCCGGGTATATCCAGATGCCTTTTTCTTCTTCACCAATGAAGAGGTTACCGGTAACATAATCTGCCACCATGCCTTCGACCTGACCTGAAAGCCTGAACTGCCGTACCTTTTGCAATCTCACAGAGCCACCTGAATCTTGCATTAGATATTGTTCTACCATGCCATTTTTACCATTCACGAAAGCATAATACAAACTGCTGCTTTTGCTTTTATAAAAACAAAACCCGTACACTTCATCCACTTCAGAAACTACTGTATCATTTTGGATGTTCTCAAGGCTGTTGTTTTCGGGATTTATCCTGTATAGGATAACACTGTTCAAGGTACGGTTTGTACCTCCGACAATATCAGTTCTTGAGCCGTTGAGCATAAAATTATAACATACATCAATATTGTTAATCCTTCCAACTTCATAAAAGTGTTTTTCTTTTCCCCGAAGATCATAAACCGCGATGCCCAGTTTTTTGTCAGAACCAATTATCACAGATTTTTCAGGATTACCGGGATGCACCCATATTGCAGGGTCGTCGGCAGCATCAAAATCGCTGCTGCTTCTCACTGTTTCCGTTTCTATATCGGCAAATACACTATAAAGCGTATCAATTGGCGCCACCAATGATTCGTCATGGTCTTTGGTAACACAGGAATGAAATACGGTTGCTAAAATAAGAATGTGTAATATTTTTTTCATTGCAATAAAAGTTAAAAGTCAAGTTTTATTCCCAGCCTGCCCGTCCAGGAATAATATTCCTGCTTGAGAATTCTGTCAGGGATGCCGAGGTAATATTTCAACGGTGCATTGGTCAGATTCACAACATCGGTAAAAATCTTTAATCTTTTGGTAACCAGATAATATGCATTAAAGTCGAGATGGAGGCTTTTATCATAATACTCATCAAGGTCTTTATCAGGGCCAAGTTTATAAAGAAAATCATCGTGAAAATTGGCTGTTAGCTTTGCGTAAAGCGTGCGTGATTCGTAAAAAAGTGCAAAATTAGCGGTATGTTTGGCCTGCCCGGGCAACCTGATTTTTTCTGTTTCGGTATCGGAGCTGAAAGTATCAAAACCATTATCACCGAAAACAATTACCTGGTCCTGGATATTCGCCGGATACCTTTTGTTGATAAATGCCTCTGAAAATGTGTAAGTGTAATTGGTATACAAACCAAAATTGGCAAGCATTCCCGGTAAAAAGTCAAATTTAAGTTGACCGAGAACCTCGGCACCATATACAATAGCCTTTTTTCCGTTGTATGCTTTTTCGAACTGTAATTTTGGAAAATTGCCGATAGTCGGGTCACCTTCATGCCCAAAACGCTTATAATAAAATATAAAGCCATCAATTTCTTTATAATACAATCCGCATGAAATATTTCCCTTCTTTCCCAGATAAATCTCACCAAGCAGATCAAAGTTCAGGGAAAGGGGATATTCAAGTTCCGGGTTACCGAATTTTACTTCGTCACGGTCTTTCTGACGGAAAGGAAGAACATCATCAAAGTTGGGCCTTGAATAGGTATAAGTTAGGGCAGCCCTGATATTAATATCATTGAATGGTGAATATTTTAGCTGTACCTGGGGCAGGAAGAGTGCATGTACCCGGTTATCAAACGAGTCTTTTTTCTCAACAAAGTTGCCCCTGAAGTCTTTAATGATATTTGTACCCTGGTAATCTATAACGGTTCTTTCATAACGTATTCCGCCCAGTAACATGAGATTTCCTATATCGTGCCTTACCATGCCATAGCATGCATAAATATCTTCGGTGGCAACGTAATCTTCACCAAATGTTTTGTCTTTTGTAGGATGACGGTCAATAATAAAAAACTGGTTATATAGGTCATAAAAGTCCCTGAGTTTTTGGGCAGAAGGGATATAATCAATTACATAATCCCTGTTCAAAAGATTGGATTCAGAAAAGCCATCCTCAAAATTAAGGAGTGAAATTTCTGGCCCTGTGCCAGGATAAGTATTAGAAGTGGGGAAATATGCGCCAAACAATTGTGCGTTTACATCCCTTTCCTTATTCTTTAGGCGTACCTTACCCCCGAACTTTAGATATCCATGATTCTTAGTATTTAGTGCATAAGGCAGGGTAAGATTAATTTTAGCTGTGGTGTTTTTATCAACCACTTTACTCTTTAAAAGCATTAACTCATCAAACTCATATTCGCCATAATTATAAGCATTAACGGCATTTGCCGAATCGGGGAAAAAAACGCGCGGCCAGTCTGGATCGCTTACATCAAACTTCATGTGAATAGCCTGTCCGGGATTTTCAAATTTTGCTTCCAGCCTGTCCGGGTCGTCTTCGCGTGCAACCGCCCATGCCCCTTCATAATCTAATTTCAGGAACCCAAAGTCATGTGTTGCCCCGAAATTCAGGGTACTTATCTCCTGTATTTTTGTCCTTTCTTTTATATCCCTGTCGATTCCCCCATATAAATAATAAGTTTCGGTAACCGCGTCGTCAAGATCGTAAATAACCCTTCGCCTGGTCTCTTCATCTGAATAATTATTATACATCCCCTTAAGATAAAAATCCGTCTTATCAGATAACTTATAGTTCAATGTTGCGCTTAGCCCGGTACGTCTGCGATTTATTGTATAATGCCTTAGTTGCACCTCCCTGAATTGTATATGGTAATTTTCAATTCCTTCACCCTGGCTGCCCCAGAAAGTGCCTTTTTCATATTTATATTCCATGTTGTCGCTGCCCTGGTTATTCAGATAATAGTTACCATTGACATGGAACCCAATTTTATTATAACGATGGCTATACGAGAAGCCTCCCTGATAATTACCGGTCTTTCTCAGACTATTATAACCCCCTGCAATTGAAGCTTTTATTTCAGGAATATCCGAATTACCATCTTTGGTAATAATATTCACATTTCCTGCAATACCGTCTGCGTCTATATCGGGGGAAAGCACTTTAGTTACTTCAATAAATTTAATCTGGTCGGCAGAAATAACATCAAGCCCTACATACCTTACCCCACCCTCGGGCGAAGGTACCTGCTCCCCATTGATGCTGAAATTGGTCAGTTCCGGCGGGGTACCACGCAACTGGATAAAACGCCCTTCACCCTGATCGCGCTGCAGTGTAATACCCGGTATACGTTGCACTACTTCGGCAGCATTTAAGTCGGGAAACTGGCTGATTTGTTCATAAGAAACAATATTTTTGATATTTTCGGAAGTTTTTTGATCATGCAACGCCTTAAGCTGTCCTCTGAATTCACCTCTGATTACTGCCTGATCAATATCAATGGTAACAGGGTGTAATCCAACCTTAAGGTTTTTTAAATGTTTCTGGCCTTTGAAGTCAATGAAAAGAGTATCGGTATGATACCCGATATACGAAACAAGCAATTGGATTTTATTGTTAATGATATTAGTTATTTCAAAATTACCGTTAAAATCGGTAATAGCCCCCGAAAGGCTTCCCGGTACTGATACACTTGCACCGATCAGGGTTTCTCCCGTAACAATATCTTCAACACAGCCCGAAACACTGTTCTGTGCCCTGACAACCATACAAAGGCCAAAATATAAGAATGTAAAGGATAATAATTTCTGCATATTAGAAATATCGGCAAGTTATAATTACCGGGACTTTTATAAGCACATTACTGTTGTAACCTGCTTTAAAAGTCCCGGTAACCTTTAGATAATTAAGAAATAGTAACCAGGATTATTTAACTATCACGTTTTTAACAAAAGTCCCGGCTTCAGTTGCAACACTTACAAAATACAATCCCTTCGATAAATTACCGATATTAAATGTAATAACCTCACCTGTCAAAACATTGCCCCTGTTAAATTCCTGACAGGCTCTTCCCGTTACATCGAAAAATGTTACAGACAGCCATGTAGTTTGATTTAAGTTTGTAAGGTGCAATATACCATCATTAACAGGGTTAGGGTAAACCTCGAATTCCGGTGAACTATTTATTTCGATAGTGTTGTTTACATTACCCTGATAATAAATTACAAGGCTTGGGACTCTTTCGGGATGGTTCTGCCCGTCACCACCATCTTCGGGATCGGCAATATTTTCAAATGCTTCAAATTCGCGGGCATTGTCCACATCACTTGGACCCTGGTTTTCACCAGATAGAATAAAGGCCATTGCATTGCCCGGGTTCCATCCTTCACGGTTTACCAATTCCTGAACGATAGATTTTATATCGGGGGTTGAATATTTTCCATATAAATCATAAACATCATCAGCTATCCAATAAACACTGGCGCTTGTTTTGGGCCGTGCGCTGATAAGCGAATCTTCTGTGTATGTTTCAGGGTTATCAGACGCATTACCTGCAATTGTTATTTTTGCGATTTCATCTGATGCCTTGGCCTCATGGCATGAAAAATAAATAAACGCTGAATCAACAACTGCGCCCCTGGGTATGCTAATATCCCTGAACCGTAACCCCATTGTCAGGATATTCTGGTCTTCAGGCGCCCCTTCCCAGCCTGCATCAAGGTCGTCATCATTCAATGCATCAATTTCATCGTTCTCCTGCTCTGCATCGTCTGAAGAAACAGGCACAACCACTGTATCAACAACAATCCCCAATTCGTTTTCGAGAAACACCGAATCGGTTCCGCCCGTAGACTGTATTGGAATTTCAAACCTGATGTTTTGAGCAGTTATTTTAAACATTCCACTGCCTAATAAAATGATTAATAATAAGCGTAAAGATTTTTTCATGGACTTTGTTTTTAATTGTTATATTCTATTATCTATAAATTAGATTTTGAATTGATACTTAATATTATACAGTTAAGCCATCAATATTTTAAATGTCGTTGTAAAAATAGTCCCGGGAATCTCAACGAATATTATCTGAGTTTTATCATTATGTAAACTAATTCTGAAATTACCTGTAATAATTTCCTTAAACGCAGTAATAGTTATTTACCTGCATCATACAAGTTATTTTGAGGATAAGGCTGTTATAATATTTTTACTAGGGTATTTACTTCTCGCCACTAAGTTGTATCTTTGTGTTCATGGAGTATCCGAGAGACCAAATGGAATTTGAGAAGATTT
>JAFGPL010000118.1 GCA_016936215.1 Bacteroidales bacterium | reverse complement strand
GCAGCCGGATCGAGTGTTGCTGCAATAGCTCCTTTCTTCATTCCCGGAATTATCTGAGCTGATACTTTTTCAAGTGCAACGTCCGGCACGGCAAGTATTACCGCATCAGCATCAGGGACACAGCTCTCCGGAGTCCTTACATTAATGCCGGCATCTTTGAGCTTTCCAATACCAGCCGGATCCACTTCAATGTATGAGACATCATAAACTGATTCCTTTAAATTACGGGTGAGGCGAAGGCCCATTTTTCCTCCTGCACCAATTAATGCTACTTTAAACATCTATTTAATATTTTATGAGTTAATTGAAATCCTTAACTATAACCTGCGTTCCTGTTTTAGCCGATTCATAAGCCGCCCAGACAAGCCTGACAGTTTCAAAATTATCCTCTCCGGTAGTTTCAGCTTTTCCGTTCCCCTGAAGATCCTGGAGTATATCGTTGTTGCATGCAACTATACCTGGAGGTTCGGGTTCAAGCCTTTCGGTCTGCCAGCTGAATTTTTGCATTGTCATCTTTTCATAAGTTGTCTTATTGCCGCTGGTAATAGCAAAATTATAATCAGGGTCGAGTCTTACACTGCCTTTGTCACCTTCGACAAGAAGGAGTACCTGTGGAAAGACCTCCTTTTCAAGTGGTGAGCTGAAGGATATCTGCTGAACGCAGACCATTCCGTTTTTCATTCGCAGCAGGGATGTAGCAACATCCTCTCCCTTAATGGTGGGATTAACTGTTTGTATCTGGGTATAGATTGTTTCCGCCTCGCCAAAAAGGTAACGAAGAACATCAAACTGGTGCGATCCCTGGTCGGTAAGCGCAAACTGCTCAAGGGTAGCCAGAAAAGGTTGTGTTTCAAACAAGGGGAAAGCAGTGTTCCACAATGAATTACAGCGAAATGGCTTTCCTATCACTCCTGAATCGAGGATCTGTTTCATCCTCCTTATCTGGGGCTGCCACCTGTAATTCTCATGGACATAGAACTTAACACCTGCCTCATGGGTGACTTGCATCATTTTTTTAGCGATCACAAAGGAAGGAGCCATTGGCTTCTGACAGATAACATGCTTTCTGTGTTTGGAGGCAAGCTCAACGAACTTTGAATGTGTGTCGACATCGGTAATGATGTCAATGAAATCAAGTTCCTCGTTTTTCATCATCTCTTCAGTATCATCGTAGGTATGTGGGATGCCAAATCGCCTGGCCAGGTCATCGGCTTTCGATTTTGTCCGATTATAGAGGGCCACACATTCCGCACCATCCAATTCTTGCCAGCCACCCAGCTGAAACTGCGACCAGAAGCCGCAGCCAAGAATTGCAAATTTCAGCTTTTCCATAAGCTTAATTTTTTACGTATTATTTATAAAGTAAATCAGAAATTAGAAAAAGTGATGTTAATTGTTTATCTTCAAGTCGTTACAAAATAAAGTCTCGACAAAAAACATCACTTTCAGGATGAAAAATACAAAGAAAAAATTATACGGCCAATCAAAAGTTATAAGACATTCATTTACATGAAGTAGTATCAAAAGGTATTCGGATTTAAAGACAGTCACAAAATACAGGAATAAGCAAGGCGGGGTAAATATGAAAACTAACCCGGTATTGTATTTGAGAGGTACGTCTCATTAACTCAAAATAGGAAAATCAGAGGGCTTTTAATACCCTTAATGATAAAAGAACAATATTTTTTGACTGGAGTTAAGCCAAATTGGCATGATGAAATAACTTTTGTCTCATTAACGGTAGTAAAACCGGCTTAAAAATTCGATTTGGATTTTTAAGTAAAAATAAGAGAAAATGAAAATAGTTTATAATTTAATCTTTTTTCCCATTACACTTTTAATAAGTAGTTGTGGTCAATTTTCTTCCCAAAATGAGGGTGTTATCACCTGCGAATACAAAATCGAAATCAACGATTTAAAAGGTCCCGAATGGTCTAAAGGGTTACCGGTTTACCAGGTTTTTCTACAGCGTCATACCAAAGAAGGCACCATTAATGCTTTCAGTAAAGAACTACCCCGGTTAAAAGAAATGGGTATAGGTATCATTTGGTTAATGCCGATACATCCTATGGGTGAACTGAGAGATGGTGACCGCAACTCCTTTTGTATTAAGGACCATTTTGGTGTGGCCGGGCCTTTAGGCACTAAAGAAGACTTAAAGCAACTATTGGATGATATACACAATTCAGGCATGTTTGCTATACTTGGAGTTGTACCAAATCATACATCGTATGATAACCCTCTGATCACTACCCATCCGGAATATTATGTTCGTCGTGATGATGGAACAATTTCACATGTTGGCCCGTGGAAAACCATAGCTCAACTGGATTATTCAATAAAGGAAGTCCGTGAATATGCCTGTTCGTATCTGAAATACTGGGCTGATTTCGGTTTTGATGGTTTCCGTGTTGATGTAGCTGGAATGATTCATGATGATTTCTGGGCTCAATGTATCCTGAAGATAAACAAAGAGCATCCCAATTTTTTCTGGCTTTCTGAGTCAAATAAGGAATCTCATCACGATTTGTTTGATATGACATACGACTGGTCGACTGCACCGCATCTGTGGAAGATTTTCTGGAACGAATGGCCTGCAACAAAGCTTGACTCTTTGCTAAAAAAGGAAAAGCCATACCTTGAGAAAGGTGCGTTAATTATGAGGCATGCAAATAATCATGACCTCCATATTTCATTATATCCACCCTCGTTTACAAATATGATCCCCTTAGAAATACTGAGGCAACGTGGTAATGTGTATGATAATTACGGAGAGGGATTGGAAGTTGCTAATCTATTATATGCAACATTACCAGGTAAATTCATGATTTACAATGGACAAGAAGCAAATTACCGCGGTCCGTTACCACACAATACAATGATTAATGCATCGATTGAATGGGGCGACAAATCAATGTACCAATTTTATAAGTCCTTATTCGAATTGCATAAAAATTTCCCGGCAATTTATAAAGGAACATTTTACAAGTTAAAAACCAACAATGATAAAAATATTTTTGCTTTTATGCGTGAATTCGGAGATGAAAGGGTATTAGTATTAACAAACTTATCGGGTGAGAACAAAATAGTTCAAATTGAATCCAACATCCGTGAACGAAAGTGGGAAGAATATTTTACAGGTGAAAAGATCCGGTCACTCAATGATATAGAATTAGGTCCTTATGGATATAAAGTATATACTTCTAAATGAAGAATAATTACAAATTAGTAACCTGGATTATTAATATGCGGTTTTCAATTAAAATTAATGTATTATGTATCAGGGTCATTTAAAGGACATTAAAGAGAAGACAGCATCTTTATGCCTGTTGGTAATTCTCGCTATGACTTCTTTGCCCGGATGTAAAAATTCCCCGGCTCCTGCAGGTGGAAAACGTATCCCCGATTTGCCCATGACTGATCCATTTGAGAATTCTTTTGCCTGGGAGGTATCTCAAAAACCTGCCATCGAATCAATTTATTACTATGCCGATGCGCCCCACAAACACAGAAGGAAGTAAACCAGATTTTGAGTGAAATGTATTCAGACCAACCTTATGGTTTGCGTGGTAACGAAGACTGCGGACAAATGTCGGTCTGGTAAATTTTATCTTCGCTGGGATTTTATCCGGTAAATCCAGCCAATGGTAAATATGATCTTGAAAGACCAGATTTTCCTGAGGCAATAATTAACTTTGGAGATAATGAGTTTAAAATAATTGCCCATAATTATTCACCCGATAATGTTTATGTTTCAAAGGTTATGCTGAACCAGTCAGAATTAAGCAGACGGTATATCACGCATGAGGAAATTATGAATGGCGGTATATTGGAATTTTGGATGACTTCTGAAAAACAATAATGGTGAGTATGAGCAAATATGGTATTGACTTAAATAAGACACTAATTATGAATTGTTTAATTACAAATTTCATGGCGCTCATCGCTGCGGGTGCCGGCATTTTTGGATGTACACAACAAGAAAAAATGAATTTTTAGAACCCACCATAAAAAAAAAGGAATTCAGGAATAACAAAAAATAATTTTTATGAAACGAAGTGAAATAAACCAGCTTATCCGCGAATCCATCGAATTTTTCAACCGGATGAATTTCAAACTTCCGCCGTGGGCATTTTGGAAACCCGCAGACTGGAAAGGGAAGTACGAAACCTGTTCCGAAATTGCGGACAACATGCTGGGTTGGGATTTATCAGATTTTGGCAGTGGTAATTTCCACCGGCGCGGGCTTATTCTTTTTACGCTGCGCAACGGAAATCTGAAAAAAGACAAAAAGCCTTATGCCGAAAAAGCAATGATTGTGGAAGAAAACCAGGAAACGCCCATGCATTTCCACTGGGGAAAAATGGAAGACATTATTAACCGGGGCGGCGGGAACCTGGTTCTGGAACTGTTTGCATCCGATAAAAAAGAGCAGCTTTCGGAGGCAGAATTCGACATTCAAATCGATGGGGTAAAACATCACCTGGGGCCCAACGCACGGGTGGTGCTGAAACCGGGCGAAAGTATTTGCCTCGAACAGGGAATTTACCACCGGTTTTACGGCGAACCGGGAAAAGGAAAAGTGTTTGTGGGCGAAGTGAGCGCTGTAAACGACGACACTTCCGACAACCGTTTCCTCGACCCCGTAGGACGCTTTCCCGAAATAGAAGAAGACGAGGAACCACTGCACCTGCTGGTTTCAGATTATAAAAATTTTATTTAACGTATTAATCAAATGACAAAACAAATCGAAGTGGCGGGAGTTGGGTGTTGCCTGGTGGATTATTTGTTCAACAACATTGCATTCACTTCTGAAACTTTTTCGAAATATAGCTCAAAAAAAAGTGGCGACGGGGGATTAACTCCCGGCCAGCTTGTTTTTGCCGAAGAGTTTGAAAAATTCTCGAATCAGGATTTGGAGTTAGCTATTCAGGAAATTACACACGGCAAACCGCCCGATAAAGTCAACATTGGCGGCCCGGGAATTGTGGCACTCATCCACACCGCCCAAATGCTTGAAAAAACGGGCTGCCAGGTGCGGTTTTACGGCGGCCGGGGTGCAGACGAAGCCGGCGAGTACCTGCAATCGTCGCTTGTAAAGACACCGGTAAATACCGACAATTACAAACAGGTAAACGGAGCCACTCCATCTACTATTGTATTGTCCGACCCCGGTTTTCATGAAGGAACAGGGGAGCGCATTTTTATCAACTCCATCGGAGCCGCGGGGAATTACCTCCCCGAATACCTCGATGACCGGTTTTTCGCTTCAGATGTGGTCGTTTTTGGCGGCACTGCCCTGGTGCCAGTTATCCACGACAACCTGACCGACCTGCTCACCCGGGCAAAAACCAACGGTTGTGTTACCGTTGTAAACACGGTTTACGATTTCATGAACCAAAAGGCAAATCCCGG
>JAFGPL010000117.1 GCA_016936215.1 Bacteroidales bacterium | reverse complement strand
TCTTCCCCTTGACGAGGATAACGAGGGTAATTTAACCGAAAGTCGTTTGGATGCCTGGCTGGCAGCAATACTACCGGCATTTCAGTAGTTTTAAAACCCGTAAAAGCCCGGCAAACAACAAAAGGATAAAAACAAATTTAAAATCAGAATTCCTTATCCGGCATTTTGCTGTTCTGCTAATGTGTATGAGAAGCTCAAGTGCAATAACCATTGTATTGTTTTTTGGAATAATGTTACATAGCAGTTATAATGGTATTGCACAACAAGCTTTTTGCATTCAGGGAACCGTAACTGATTCTGCAACGAATTCACCTGTTGAAATGGCTGTTGTAGTAATATCTGAACTCAACAAATGGACTTACACCGACAGTAAAGGAGCCTTTGTACTTAAAAACATTGTTCCGGGTGCATATACCCTTAGGATACAATGTATGGGTTATAAAACGGTTGCCATTGTCTGTAACTTTTCTGTAGATATTTTTAAAGAAATACTGATGCAGGCTGAAAGTCTTCAGTTAAAGGAGGTAATTGTTACCGCAACGGAAAAGCAAAATGGCCCCACTGCTTCGGTTATTGATCAACAGGCTATGAAGCATATTCAACCCTCGGGATTTGCTGATTTACTTGAACTTCTACCCGGACACATTACCCAAAAAATCAGCATGTCTGTCATAACCGACATCAGCATACGACAGGCCGGAAGCGATGACAATACACCTGTTGGAACAGCATATTTCATCGACGGTTTGCCATTAAGTAATGATGCCAGTCTGCAATATGCCAGCAATAGCTCATCGGAACTGAAGATTGGCGATAGGGTAAACATTGCAAATGGTATTGATATGCGTCAGGTTTCCACCGACGACATTGAGAAAATTGAAATAGTCAGGGGAGTGCCGTCTGTCCGGCATGGCGACTTATCTGCCGGAGCAGTACTTATTACCCGTAAATGGGGTCATACACCTGTTAATATCCGAATAAAGTCTGACCAGTACAATAAACTTTTTTCTGCCGGTAAAGGATTTAAACTAAAGAATGATAAAGGTATTATCAATACTGCCGCTGAATTACTGTTATATACGGAAGATCCGCGAAACCCCCTCGAAAAATACACGCGTTCCACATCGTCGATCAAATACTTCCGTCAACTTGATTTTAACAACACGAAATTGATTATTAAAACAGGCGGTAGTTATATATTCACTTTGGATAAAGAAAAAACGGACCCTGAACTGAATTATGGATTAAAAGACTATTACCGGTCTGATTATTCGAGATATACTTTTGATTTAAATGCCGATCTTCAAATGCCGGGGTTGTCTTCACCTGTGTTATCGGTTAGCTTCTCATCGAATTATGCCAAGGACCTGCTTAAAAGAGAAAAACATGTAATGCCAAACGGCCCAATGCCGCAACCAATATCAATGTGTGAGGGCGAATCAAACGCTGTTTACCTCGACAACGGGTACGAGAGTTGGCTTAAAGTTGATGGCAAACCGCTTAACCTATTCTCAAGAATAAGTTTTTCTATGTCGATTCCGATAAAAAAAATTATCCGGAATAACCTAAGTATGGGTATTGAATGGAAATACGATAAGAATTTTGGGAAAGGTGAACAATACGATCTTATAAGACCCATGTTTCCAGGTACCAGCGGGAGTCGACCAAGATCATTTTCCTCAATACCGGCAATGCAGAAGACTTTCGCTTACCTTGAAAATGAAATCAGACTAAAATTGTCAACCCATTTGCTTATAATTCAACCCGGCATAAGGTTCTCGATGTTACCCGGACTGGCATCTGAATTCACCATGCAAAACAAAGTATTTCCCGACCCAAGAATTAATATTTCCTGGATACTCCCAACGCTGACTATTTCTCAAAATACCCCATTACAGGTTACTATACACGCAGCCCATGGAAAGCTGAGCCGTTTGCCTGTGCTGGCGCATGTGTATCCGGCCTTAAGATACTACGACATAATAGAACTAAACTATTATTCCCAAAATAGCAACCTAAGAAGACTTTATACACTGACCAAAATAATTGATCCGACAAATTATGAACTTAATCCGGCCATTAATATCAAGAATGAATTTGGAATAACCCTTTCCATAAACAAAGTAAAGATAGCTTTAACGGGATTTGAAGAAAAGATGGATAACGGGTTTCACACAACACCCCAATATTTCCCGGTTACCTATAAAGACTTTGACGAATCATCGGTTTCATCCATAAATTTAACCTCCCCACCCGATTTGTCGCTTTTTACTTATACTGAGAAAACAGAACTTTTCGCGTATTCACAATATGTTAACAGTTCATCCATTATAAAGAAAGGTATTGAATACCAGCTGAATTTTCCAAAAATAATAGGACTAAACACCCGATTTGTTATTACCGGCGCCTGGTTTAAAACCCGTTATCATATCAGTATTCCGGAATATTATAAACCTTCCTATATTCTTAACGGAGAACCCTTCCCTTATGTCGGCGTCTACGAATACTCAGGCAGCACCAGTCGTGTAATGGAAATTCTCAATACCAATATTCAGGCCAGTATTAACATTCCCGAATATAAACTGCTGTTTTCCGCCACAACACAAATAGTATGGTTTGAAAAAACCAGATACCTCTTTTTTAAAGGGTACCCCAACGGATATCTCGACAATTACGGAATTTACAGGACATTCAATGAAACGGATGCCAATGATACCATGTTGAGGTTTCTTGTTTTAGATTATTCCGAAAACTACTTCAAAACCAGCAAAACTCCTGTTGATGCCGGCCTTAACCTTAAACTCAGCAAAGAAATCGGGAAAATCTTAAGATTATCTTTTTATGTAAACAGCATACTTAATTATTTACCCGATTATAAATCAAAATATAACGTTACAATTACCCGTAAAAGACAACCCTATTTTGGGATGGAACTAAATTTCTCACTTTAAATTAATCACTATGAAAAAAGTAATTACCTGTTTAACGCTTACAGCACTTTTATTCCTATCCATCACATCCTGTAAGAAAGATGATGACGTTTCCTATACCGATTTTACCCTTTCCGTTACCCTTCCCGAAGAAATGGGATCAAACGTGTCGGCTGACGGTATTAACATTGAAATAACCAACACCGTTAATGGCGTTATTGCTAAAGGGATGACCAATGACCTCGGAACCGCTACTTTTACCCTCGAAGAAGGCATTTATAATATCACCCTCAACGGTGAAAAGCCTTACTCAACACTTGTTGGGGAACAACTATTTCAGAAAGATGTCACAATTAACGGTATAGTTGAAAACCTCAGCATAAGTGGCAGTGTTCTCAGCAAAGAAGTAGAACTTTTCATATCAGTTGTCGGTTCAGGTTGGGTATTTAAGGAACTGTATTTCACAGGCTCGCAAACACCCGAAGGAAGCAGTTACTATAAAGATAAGTATTTCGAAATATACAACAATTCCGACGAAGTGCTTTACGCCGATGGGTTATCCATTGGTGAATCAGATCATACTACAGCATTTGATCTGAATGATTGGGCTGATATTATTAATGAAGCGTTTGTAACCCAAGTCATTTATACCATTCCCGGTAGCGGAACAGATTATCCGGTTCAACCCGGGGAAAGCATTATTCTGGCTGACGTAGGCATTGACCATACCGAAGTTAACGCCAATTCATTTGATCTGTCTGTTGCAGATTTCGAATGGTACGACGATCATGCCCTTGATGTAGATGCACCGGAGGTCACAAATCTGATTAAATATTTCAGTTATTCTGCTTCCATTTGGACTCCGCATAACCGTGGATTTAAATCATATGTTATTTTCAAACCCGAAGGCACCATGGATGAATTCCTCACTACCTATGCAATTGATAAAATAAACGGAAACGGTTCTACCTCCACACGTTATAAAATACCAAATGCAATAATCCTCGATGCTGTTGAACTTGGCACACCCTCTGATTTCCTAAGCAAGGCTTTGTCGGCCTCACTGGATATTAGTTATACCCACTGCGGAGATGCCGACGATTCACGCTATGGTAAATGTGTACGCCGGAAAACCGCAAGTATCGAAAACGGAAGGGTTGTATACAAGGATACCAACAACTCCGCTATTGATTTTGAAACCACAGTCGACCCAAAGCCGGGAATATTCCAATAATTCACGGTGCATGGGCATGGAAGTGGTTCGGTTAAGGAATATCCGCTTGTTATTATATTTTCTTCTCTGCCAGGGGCATTACCAAATGTCCCTGGCAAGAGAGTTGGTTTTGCCCTTCGTACTAAAAAACAATATTACCGATTCAACAATTAATATGCTGATACATCTAAACCCTGCAGCCATATCGCTCATTCCGGTTGAAAAACACATAACTGTTTCCGCCTCCTATACCAGTTTAAAGTGTAATCAGCTGCATTATTCCTTTGAAGGTGATAAAAGAGTGGCGTATAATGGCCGGGTTACCGGCTTTAAGCAGTCAAAATCTCATACAGTGGCGGGGATTGCCGGATATTCAAAAGGCACCGATTTTCATTTAAAATGGACTGATGTATCGGATAATCCAAAGATTGGCCCTTACCGTTTGGCTGATACAACGGGCGGAAACCGGCATTTCGAGATTTACAATGTTGGGGGAACAGTTTCAATGAAAACCAGGTATGGTTATATAGGCTTACTGGGTAACTACAGGGCTGAATCAGCCCATCGCACCCACGATCCGCGCTCATCTACAACCATATCTGAGCCTGAAGCAGCTGTTGGTTTTATGGTTAATTCGGCAGAATATGCCATAGGCGTCAGCTTAAGAATAAGCCATTATTCCCAATTCGTAAATGTCAAAAACGTACGTTCCGACCGAAAAGACATGTTTTATTTTCTTTATGGGTTTGGTAACTATAACGATTTAATATCCGGAAGTAACAGTTATTATTCCGTTGATTACTCGGGATTGTGCTATAATGCAACCTTTTTTATGTTGCCGGACCAGGGAAAAAACGGCTGGTTTACCGACACAAAATTTAAAGCCGGCACAGTAAAAGCAAACCTCGACGAGACAACGCCAGGAGTTTTCAGAACATGCGTTCTTAGCAGCACCACGGGTTATCAATGGCGCGCCAACACACATCCGTTGTTTTTGGGTATCCAATTCAGCCATGGAAATGGAAAGGGAACCGAACAATACTACGAAACCATAATAGTGGATGAAGAAACCAACCTTACCGATACCCGCTTATTGTCAAAAGGCCAAAAATACCACCAGCAACATTCCAGCGTTGCACTGGTTTTTAATTCAACATCTGGCCAAGACAATATTCTTTTCACAAGCAATTGTAAAACAGGACTTAATCATCACGAGATAAAATACAAAACCACATCCTACGGACAAGAAGTAAACAAATGGTTTACCGATATCTCCGGCCATTTGCAAAAAACATTCAATAAGACTGTTGCGGGCATTTTGGTTTATGCCGGCTATAGCCATTGTTTATCTTCATGGATAAGAACACCCAATGATAACAGAATATGCGAAGAACAGGTTATCCCTGATTTCAGGTACCTGTCGGCCAACCTTTTTAAAACCGGTATGCAAATACACTCGGACTTACCGCTCTTCAGGGAGAAAAATACAGATGCAGCTCTCAGCGCCTCTTTAATCAAATCTTCATCTGATCATGCCTTTCAGTATTCCTTTCAGATTACGTTTCACCTTTAGAATCAAAGTATGCAAGCAATAATTGAATGCCAAAACCTGACCCATTATTATGGAACACGTTGTATTTACACCAATCTGAACTTTACCGTACCAAAAGGCCGGATTCTGGGACTTCTGGGTAAAAATGGCACCGGTAAAACCACCACCATTAACATTCTCAACGGATTTCTTCAGCCAAAGGAAGGCAATTGCCTGATATTTGGCGAACCTTCCGGTAAATTATCACCCGAAGTAAAGCAAAAAATAGCTTTACTGCTTGAAGGGCATGTACAATACTCGTTTATGAATATCAACCAAATTGAAAAGTTCTACTCGGCTTTCTATCCAAAGTGGAATAAAACCCCGTTCTATGAACTTATGCGTAAACTGAAAATTGCCCCGAATCAGAAGATAGCCAATATGTCATGTGGCCAACGGTCACAAGTCGCGCTGGGACTTATTCTTGCACAAGATGCTGATTTACTTGTGCTCGACGATTTCTCCATGGGCCTGGATCCGGGCTACAGGAGACTTTTCATCGACTACCTTAATGAATACATACGATCCGAAGGAAAAACGGTATTGGTTACTTCGCACATTATACAAGATATGGAACGGTTTATTGACGATTGCCTGATTCTCGACTACGGCAAAATTCTGATTCAAATACCTGTTGATGAGCTGCTGAAAACCTTCCGTAAGTTTCAATTCACACACAATGAAAATCACATCGATTGGAATGGATTGGACATTTACAACCCTGAAATTACCCGTAATCACGCCGAATTCCATGCGTTCTCAAATAGTATTGACATTAAGTCTTTGCTTTTGCAAAGCGGTATACAGTTTACTAACCTTACAGAAACTCAATTAACCCTCGAAGATGCATTTATTGGATTAACCGGAAAATACTAACGCTGTGATAAAAAGTCTGATATATAAAGAATGGCTAAAAACCAGATGGGTGGTTATAAGCCTGTTAGCTGTAGCACTTATGCTTCACTTGTATTTATTCTCCAAAATGGGCCGTGCTTTCAGAATAGCCGGAAAAGAACATGTATGGGATGTAATCGTTAACCGTAATCAATTTTTCTTTTCTGACCTCAGATTTTTTCCATTACTAGCCGGTACACTCACAGGCCTTTTCCAGTTTATTCCCGAAATTATCCAAAACCGTCTTAAGTTAATGCTTCATCTTCCGCTTACCGAGAAACGCATAATTACCTGCACGTTGGCCTATGGAAGTGGTGTAACCATATTGCTGTTTCTGTTCCAGTTTGCTGCATTATTAACCGGTTTACAGATTCACTTTGCCAACGAAATAATAATAAGCACTGTATACACAGTGCTTCCCTGGTATCTGGCCGGCATAACCGCTTACTTTTTATGTACTGCCATTTGTATTGAACCGTCATGGAAACATCGACTTGTGTTGCTGCTTATATCCATTGGTTTGCTAAAAATATTTTTCATCTCTGGTTTTCCTGCTGCATACCAGAAAATAATCGCATACCTTCCGCTGATCACCTTAATTGGCATAAGCACGGTTATCCATTCGGTAATCCGGTTCAAAACCGGCATGCAAGACTAATCATCAAAATAAAAACAAATGAGAAACACTATCCATTGTTTAATAATAACAGCCACCTTGCTATTAGCCTGGTTTTTACCCTGGATATATAAACTTATTACTGCTGACAATCAAAGTTATCCTTTTACGTATTTCAGTTGTATAAACAAATCTTTCTGTTATCTCGATATGCGAGGTGAAGAAATAATGCGAATGGATGCAAAAGGCCGTGTATACACTGAAGCTGAATTTGACAGCATTCTGCCCATGTTTTACTACAGACAGCTGATAAAAGACGATCGTCTTCCCGACAGCATAAATAATGTTGCCATAAGTCCCAGGCAAATAAGCACACACTCGTTTTTTTTCCGGTATCGACCGGCAGATATGAATACGCCGGGAATTAAGCTATATCCGCTTTTCGAGTCAATGGGCAAAAGAGTTGATCTGAAGATGCCCGGAGACGTCTTCCGCTTCAACAATGCAATTGAATTTATAAATCCGGAAAACAACAAGGTACTTGCTGAAAAATCAATGCAGTTTAACAAACCTTTTATAAAAAGAGATTTTGCTTTTCCTCCCCGGTTGGTAGCCGGAAATCCGTCGATAAGAAAGGCATACGACGAAGGTTGGTTTATTATTGATCAGCATTACCGGGTATTTCACATGAAAATGGTGAACGGAATGCCTTTTGTTAAAGACACCCGTATCGACTCCTCCCTACAAACCAAGTATATAGCAACAACAGAATATCCTTCGAAACTGTTTTACGGATTTCTTTTTGATAACCATAATCAGCTTTATGTCATCAGTACGGAAAATTACAAGCTGATTCCTGTCCCCACACCGGCTTTTTCAATGCAAACAGACGAAATGCTTATAATGGGCAATATGTTTTACTGGAATATTGAAGTAACCTCGGATAAAGGGCAAACTACCTGCGTTGTGGACGTGAACACATTTAAAAAAAGCGACAGCATTTCTTTCCCGGCAGCATTTACCGGACCGGCAGTTCAAAAATGGATATTTCCTTTTACACTTTCTTTCACCTCCCCTACCCATAAATATGTAATGCCCCGGATTGAGGTATTTGGTTTCGGATACCTGATTTCCGGAATAATGTTTGCAGCTGTTTATTATATCCTTTACCGTAAAAAAATCAGATCATTTAATGCTTTTCTTTACCTGACCTGGATTGCTCTCACAGGGATATTTGGGTTTATCTCACTAATAACAATTAATCCTTTAAAACAATTATCATGACACAAAAGTTCTTTTTCTTTATCCTGACTATTTCTATAGCAGCAATAAGCTGCAAAAGATCTGATCAAAACACAGTATCTCAGATCGAAAATGGCGCTGAACAGAAAACTGTTGCAGGAGCCCTTACCTTAACAGAATTATATTCAGCAGCAGAAAATGAAGTCGGGAAACCGGTTTCGGTACAAGGTGTTGTCAATCATGTTTGCATGCACAGCGGAAAACGTTGTTTTATTGTCGACAGCATATCGGGGAATTCAATCAGAATAGAAGCCAGGGGCAACATCGGCGGCTTCAATAAAGAGCTGGTCGGCGCAGAAATACTGGTCAGGGGAGTCCTGCGCGAAAAACGGCTGGACAATTCCTATATCGACGAATGGGAGAAAAAGACCCTTGAAGAGAAAGAAGCTGCTGAAAGCGATAAAAGCCATTGTAATGCCGATCTGGAAAACATAGTTCAAATGCGAAACTGGATGAAAGAACACAACAAACCGTATTATTCGGTTTATTTTATCGATGGTAATGATTATTCAATTATTGAATAGAAATATAACTTAAGACACACCCAATCAATATATGGTTTCCCTACAGACATTTTAAAAAGACAACATTATTGCCGTTTTACGATAAAGCCGGCGGAGGCAAAGCCATCCGCCGAACTTATCCTTTAGAATCTAAAACCAGAATGAAAATAAGGTTGTCACCTATTTCACAATCCTCACGCTATTCAAACCGTATTTCAACACATACACTCCTTTTCCCAAGGCGGATGTATTAATCCGGTTTATCCCTGAATAAACATTTACCTGTAATACCGGTTTGCCTGTTAAATCGTAAATAACTGCTTTACTATCCGTTTTTGCCTCCAATACAATAAAGGAATCGAACGGATTGGGGAATACACTTATATTATTTTCGCTGACTAAAGGAATGCCGGTAGCCGTTGATGTAGACAGTGTCGCCAATGCCTTTGCCGATTTATTACCTGCTGCATCTATGGCTTCCACGCTAAAGGTGTAGTCGGTAGCTGCGGTTAAACCGGTTGCGGTATAGGAAGTTCCGGTAACCGTACCACTCAAAACATCTCCAATATATACATTATAGCCTGTTACACCCACGTTATCGGTGGAGGCAGTCCACGAAAGGGCTATCGTTGTTTCTGTCGGCGTTCCGGTTAGCTCAGTCGGAACAGTCGGAGTAGTAATATCGTTGATTTGCAATGGTATACGTATTTCTGGCAATGCCCCAAAATAACCGGTACGCACACTGGCATTCAGATTTGGTGCAACCCCGCTTTGAAGTGTAATATTACGATGTGCCCCGTAATTACTTCCAAAACCTTTTACCTTTAAAACGCCCTGCGTTAAATCAAATTTATTGGAAGTTATGGTGTCCGGTATAACAATTATGTATTCCTGCGCACGGCTTGCGAAAGTATACTGACCGGGGCCAAGAATAAGCGGAAAGTTAACATCAGCCCCGGTGTATTGTATGCCTGACGACATATTGTAAATACCAGACATCTTATTGCATGGATGATAAAGGGTGTTGAACAAAACGGAAACTGAATCTCCCGGTTGAAATGCTTGTCCGGGGTCAGAAATATTAGTAACGATATAAGTAACCGGTTTTGCTGTGATTATTTGGTACTCTGCTCCCGTAGCAGATATAAGTTTTACAATATTCCTGCCAAAACCTAGGCGTACGGTATAACTACCATCTGTATTGGCTGTTACACTATCTGTTACAAAACCACTATATGACAATGTGCTTGTGCCAACAGTAGGTGTTGCCACTTCTACTCCCGTTACACCTTCGGGTTTGAAGGTGTATGGAAAACTTCCCTTATCGGCTTCAAAATAGAGCACATCAAGTTCGGCATCAATGAGTGTACTGTCCACTTTATCGGTACCATTCAATTCGCTCCAGTATTCATTAATTAACATGTTGGATTTGATGTTTGCCTCTGGTGCATTTACAGCAACAACAAAAACAGCTGAATTTTCGGGCCACAACGCACTAAAAAATGCAGGATTGGTTTTCACATTCGATACACCTACATTGGTAGTATGATGGCAGAGCATAGCATCGTAATCGACCAGTACAATTGCCGTTCCTGCTCCTACAGGCGTAATAAGCCCGCTGTCGCTTACGGTTATCACGCTGTTGCTGGGTTGTCCGTTTTCATCCACTACCGTATAATGGAAATCGGGTTCTATGAAATAGTTGTTCACATCTGTGTCTATTGCCTGCCAGTTACGCGTGTGGATAAGCTGGAATGTAGTATCCTCCCGTAAAGGCAAAGTCAAAAATCCTTGTGCGTTGATGTTGATAAATATATCTGCTACATTCCTTCCGTTAAAGCTGTTTACATTGTGGTCAATATCTTTGGCATCGTAAAGTGAAAGTTGTGCATCAGTAAATCCCAACAGCGTGTCCGATTCGACTGTTGTGCCTGTTTTTGGCTTGAATAAACCTACATGTGGGGCCTTCCCTGCGCGGGTTACGCGATAATTAAACCCGCCGGAAGCGTTTTTGGGTGCCGGTAAATTGTAATACCATATTTTGCTCGTGTCTGTTTCGGCAATAAACACTTCTGTCTGTTTGGTAAACGGCACATAGTGCTTGGTAAGGTAATTACCTGCCACGGTTACCGTTTGGTCCTTGTCGCCTACAAAAACAGTGGCATCTTTTGGAACATTGAACTGGAAGTTGTGGGCGGGGATGATGATAGGGACAGCATAATTTTTAATGCAGAAATTCCAAAGTCCAATACCATTAAGAACAGGATAACCCTGTGCTGTTTTTAGATTGGTTATTACCAATTGCACTTCGCCTTCTATTTTCAAGTCGTTATACGAAACAGTATTCGTTACAAATGGTTCTGCACTATGGTCTGTTATTATATCATTCCATACGATTATTTCTCCTTTTTTTAATTCCAATTTAAAAGAAGCTTCTCCAGGGTCATTCATTTCCCAGTCCCAAGAAAAAGACAATGAATTACAGCCATTTGACAAAACAGGGGACTTTAAAACACCTATTCCGGCATCAGGAGTCCCTTCTGACCCGTCCAAAACAGTATAGTATATTCCATCATACAGATATTGAGAAACATGTTGATTACAAGTCCATCCATTTGGCGTGCTGAAAGAAGTAAAGCCACTCGCTAAATCATCTGTAATATCGCACGATTGTGCGTTCATGCCAATGCTGCAAAACAAAAAAGCAACAAAAAATAATATAGGTTCTAATATTTTACTTGTTCTCATTTTTATTTCCCTCCTTTGTCGATTTTTGATATAGGAATAATTTTACTCCCGTGTTTTAAGCGATAATTTCCATTGGGCAAATCAGATAAATTGATTTTGTCTCCCGCTTTTACATTTGTGTGCAGAACTTCCTCGTTATTTTCGTTTAATAATATCACTTCGCCACCTGAATAAGACACAATTGGGAAAAAATCTATAATTTGTACTGATTTTTTTTCGGCTACAGATTTGACTTTCTGTAGGGCAGACGATGAGGCGACAAAACCTGTTTTTATTACTTTAACTTTATCCAGACAGAAATATACAGCAGTGTTTGGACCGTAATTTGTGTTCCCGATAACAAGTTCATCAGTAGATTTCATCGTGAAATAGACACCCTTGAGACTACTCCATAAGCGAGAATTAAAAGATTTCTTTTGCCAATTAGGTGATTGAGAAATATAGTTTGGCACATTTACATCATAATGTTCTAATGTTATAGAATCTATCAATTCACTTCCCGAATTTGGTATGCCATGAATGTACAATCTGAAATAATCGCCCGGCTGGTTTAGCGGTCGGGCAAAACCATCGCCGTATATATTCCCGTAGTAAGGCCATGGGTGGTTACAAATGTACATTTCCGACAAATTAAACAGAGAATCGCCGTTGAGTTCAATTTTTAGGGAACCTGTACTGCCCGTTTCAGAAAAATAATCCCAATAGCTAATCAAATAGGGTACACCCTTGGTTGCCGTAATGGGAATAGTTGATGAAAGCCCCCCGCCAGCCATTACGCCCCATTGGTTGTGTATCCAACCTTCACTGCCACTGCCTCCACATACCTGACCAGGGCAGTTTGAGTTGTAACAACGCGAATCGCCATTTGCGCCGGTAGTAAATCCTCCCCAATAGCTGTAAATGTCAAAACCGGAATTGTGGGTGAACTTAAAACTGCCTATTTGGAACCCGGTAGTGTTCCCGTAAGTATCGTTCCAAAAGCCGCCACCCAAGCAATTAGATGGGTTGCCTGTAACGCTGTCAGTCCAAATTGACGGAGTCCCGCTAATGTCCAGCACCAGTGTTTGTGCCGAAGCTGTCCACGAAAGGCTTATTGCTATCGCAAAAACCAGCCAAAAATTGTAAATTTTCTTACTCATAATTTTTTGTTAAAAAGTTAATAATGAGATTTTATTTATAGAGAAGCGCAAAGTGACCGGGAATATCCCCCGCCCGTACCTGCCATTTCTTTTTTCCATAACGGTCGAAGCAAATCAAAGCGCCAGGATAAACAAAATTAGCGGCATCGGTCAGGTAAATATCGTTGTTCACGGGATTTACCATAATGCCGTAGGGCATGGTAATTTCTTTCTCAGCTCCATCGGCAAGGAAGTTGCGCGTAACCAGTTCTTTTTTTGTTACATCCACAATTCCGAACGTAATGGCATAGTCCATTGAAGAATAACTCCATTCTGTGCTGTACAGGTAAAGTGAGTCTCCGTTGAGCGTCATTTCCGAAACAGCAACATCTAACGAACCGCCATAAGTATCTGTTTTAGTATCAATCCAAAAGAGCTTCGAGGGCACATCGTAATAGTCGCCACGCGAACTTACCCAAAGGTTGCCGTAGCGGTCGGCTTTGAGGCGGTGCAGGTTGATTGCTACTTCAATTCGCTTTGTCTCGGTAAATGAAGCAATATCAATAACCGACACCGTACTTTCATAGTTAGGCACCATATATCCGCCCGAATTGGCCACATATATTTTATTATCAACAATTTCAAGTTCATCCGGCTGGAACCCAACTAAACAGGTTGATACAACCTGTAGGGTAGCCGTATCAACTTTGGCGACATATCCGGTTTGCTCGTAATCAGGGTTAATTTCTACCGGCCCGGCGTATGAGGTAACATAGGCATATCCCTCGTGGAATTTGATATAACGACAATTGGGAATATCAATTTGCCCTAACCGCTTAACGGTAAACTTGCTCATTACCTCTATTTTGTTGGAGCAATTGATTACAGCGTAGAGTTTTGAGCCGTAAATGCCTATATCATTACCTACATCACCCAGTTCTTTGGGTACGGTTGGGTTAACATCTGCATAAATGTTTCGGTGATATTCCCCGGTAACAAAATCAAAATAGTCTAATGTAGACTTGTTGCTACCCATGTTTCCCTCGTTCAGGAGATAAAAGCCTATCAGCGTTTTTCCGGGAACAATGATTGAATCGGAGGGAATGGTATCTGTTGGAACGACAACGACCTCAGGAGTATAAATTTCCGTTTCGTCCCTACAGGCATTGAAAAGAATAGCCAAAGCAAAACCCAAATAAAGCAATTTATTCATAGTTCTATTTTTAGAATCAGTTTAAAATTTCTTCCCGGCATCGGATAGTTTAATACCACGTCATAATATTGGTTGAGCAGGTTGTTCACCTCCGCCGATAGTTTGCCGTTTATTTTTTTTAACCGGAATGTTTTTCCAAGCGTTAAATCGTGTGTGTACCAAGGCTGTTCGTAATTTGCCGGAATATTGGAGGAATTGTGATAACGCTCTCCCACATAAATAAAGCTGTAATTCAAATCCCATGTTTTCCACATCAGGTTTGCAATTGCTGAACCATTATGCCAGGGTATATAAGCAATTTGACTTCCGTAGCTGCCCGATTCAGGGTCGTTGTCCGAAGGATTGGTGAAATCCTGTGCTTTTTGATAGGTATAATTCAGGCTTGTGTTCAGTAAAATTTCGAATGGCAATCTCCATTCCGTTTGGGTAGAAACATCAATACCCCTGATTTCCACATAACCCAGATTCATCATCATCCAACGGTACTGTCCATTGCCTTTGGGAATGGCGACTATTTTATCCGTTACCTCATTGTAGTAAGCATCTGCACGGAAACTAAACCGGGACACTATGCCTTTTTCCAATACCTTACCAAATTGAAATCCAAGATTATATTGATTCGTATATTCAGGATTAAGGGAAATATTACCTATGTCGGTATAGTACAAATCATTGAATGTAGGCATACGGAAAATGCGTTTATAAAATGCCCGTAAATTGAAGTTATATTGCTTAAATGGACGATACGACAGAAAAACTGCCGGCGTATATTCCTTTTTGTTATCAGGGGTTCCCGTTTCCTGGGAATTGCTTTGGCGCTTCACCTCTTCAAAAACAAAAGTGCCTAACAAACTTGCCTGTGCTTTTAGGCCGTTCCACTCAAAAGCGGTAGCCAATGCCACAAGTGCCGAATTTCGTTTGGGATATACAAAATCCTGTAAAGAAGCATATAAAGTATTCCATTGATAGTCAAATGAAATATCCACATCCCAGTTAGAAAGAATAGAGTACTTATTAGCCACAGAAGCGTAAATTTCCTGTTGTCGGAATGTGTTGTCAATATACATCAGGGTGGTGTCGGGATTAAGATAGCGCATCCGGTCGTTGGCATATTTCAGGTTCACCAGCAAGTCGTAACGCGGAAGCAATTGTTTTTGAAAACTGCCTTGTGCAAAAAAATTCCTGTCCCACTGCCGCTGAGAGCGCTTCCAAACATTATTAACAACAGCACCGGGAATCCCTTTTTCAGCGTCATAAAAATAGGCTTTGGCCTGCCATTTCCCGCTATTTATAAAACCATTTAAGCCCCCTTCCAAACGAAAGGCATGTATGTCTCCATTCTGACGAATAGCAGTTGTGTCCCAGGCTACTGTTCCATCCTCAAATACCTTTTTATACCGGAATGGATATTTTCCTGTAGCATAGGTAAACTCAGTATTAAAGGATGAACTTATTTTCTCACTGATTTTTTGTTCCCATAACAGGGATGGATTTGTCAAACCGAAAGACCCGGTTCGAAATGTTCCTGTCAGGTTTGTTTTCTTGTTTTCAGCAAAGCGGGGTGTTCTGGTTTTCAGGTATAAAGTTCCCGCTGAGCCGAAATCTTTCGCCGATTGAAAAATTTCGCTTTTTTGCCCGTTGTATAAAGATATCTCTTCAATGTTATCCAGGGAAAATTTACCTAAGTCAATTTGTCCGTTTTGAGCATTACCCAACTGGATGCCATCGTAAAACACGCCCATGTGGTTGGTTCCCATGCTGCGGATGTCCACAGTCTTGAGACCGCCAACCCCGCCATAATCCTTGATTTGTACGCCCGAAAAGTAACGGATAGCATCGGCAACGGAGAAACTGTTCAGCTTTTCCAGCTCTTTTCCTTTTAGCGTTTGGGCGGGTATGACTTCTTTGTAACGGGTAGCTGTTACCACTACTTCTTCCAAATGCAGAAGATTGTCTTTTTTGGTGCGATAAGTGCTATCCGGGGTATTTTGAGAAAACGCGGTAGTAAAAAACAAAAAGAATGTACTTACACAAAAAAATCTGTCTGAAAACATAAAAACTTTATTGAGTTGCTATCATCACTAAAGCCCCATATCAATTCCATAGCTTTGATATTTAATAAATTAACAAAGCGGAAAATGTAGCTTAAATGAACAAACGAACAAAATATAAAGATGTCTGAACCCAGAAGTCTTTACCCTTCGCCTTTCACCCGAAAGCTACGAATTACATTACAGGCAGGTCTTCTGGCTTGTCCTGCTTTGGCTGCCTTCCCATCCCGGGTTAACGGAACAGTGGCGAGGTATGCCAAAACAATTTAAAAGGACTTACAGCTACGGGGATAGCCCCGGATTTAAACCGGGTTCCCTTTTAATCCACAGTCCCAAAGTCTCGGGACAGGAACCTGTAAATTTGCAAAACAAAGGAATGGAATTTTTTCAACTAAACAATATCAAATCGCATTATCTTTTTAACAGCTTAGTGTTACAAAAGAATTAACTGCGAGATTATAAACACACACCAGCAGACTGCAATGAATACCATAACCTGATTTTAGGTATTTGATTTCACTACAGGTTATGGCCATTGAAAACGGCCAGTTTATAGGTCTTCCTCTTGACGAGGATAACGAAGGCTATTTAATCGAAAGCCTTTGGGATACCTGGCTAACAGCAATACTTCCGGCATTTCAGTAAGCACAAAAAACCTGTTAAAATACGGATTGTACGCCGAATCAATATATACCCCTGACAGGGTTTGGAACCCTGTCAGGGGTTAAACACGATTATTTTCTTAACTC
>JAFGPL010000116.1 GCA_016936215.1 Bacteroidales bacterium | reverse complement strand
TCCCGATGCATCGGGATGAAGAACCTTTTCTCACAGCTTGTCCCGTAAACACCGGAACCAAATGGAGTAATGTATATTCTTAAATATAAGATGTTTCGCTATCGCTCAACATGACAAATCGTGTTAGAAAAAGACTTTTTACACAGCCACTTGAACAATTGCTTAAATAACAATTTATACCCGGCCAGATTATTCTTTTAAGGTTATCAGCATAAATAATAAGGACAAGGTTCCCTGTTTGTTGATTCACCTTCAAAGATTGCTTAATTCCCTTTTTTGTATAAATTTGTTCTGTTTGTTGATCAAACTTTAGCAAGGTTTTACATTGACTTATCTATCGCACCATAGTGAGTTCCAGCTTGTAAAAAGTCTGAAGGGCGGCAGTGTTATGGCCTTTAATACCCTGTTTCACCATTACAGTAACCGCCTCTACCAGTTTTCACTCAAATACCTGAAATCTGAAGCAGAAGCCGAAGAGTTGGTGCAGGAGGTATTTACAAAAATATGGGAAAACCGTTCGGAGTTGAAAACCGAACTGTCTTTTAACGCTTACCTGTTTACCATCGCGTTTAATGCTATACGTAAGCATTTCAGAAAAAAGCTTCATGCCGATAAATACCTTACTAATGAGGCTACTACGGATTTTAATATAGATACCGACCAGAAAATTGATTACGACTCTCTCCGAAGGTTTCTCGACCATATAGTTGCCCTTTTGCCAGCCCGGCGCAAAGAGATTTTTATTAAAAGCAGGTACGAAGGATTATCGGTTAAAGAAATTGCCGAAGAAATGAAAATCAGTAAAAAAACGGTCGAGAACCAGCTTACCGAAGCGCTCAGATACATTCGTTTGCAGCTTTCCAAAGAACACCTCTGCGGGCTCCTGTTTTTTATCCTTTATATTTCGTAAATTAAATAAATAAATTTTTTTGTGTTTTCTGATAGGTGTATTTTCCTTTTCGGGGATATACTTATTATAAAGAATATAAGATTTTATATGACCCAGATAGATTGGACCAAAATTGACCGTTATTTTACCGGCGGATACTCAGGGGAAGATGAACAATATGTGCTTACCCTTTTTAGCGATCCTGAAAAAAAAGATATTCTCAAATCATATTTATCCCGGCAATGGAAAGAATTTCAAAGAAAACCGGATATTCCCGAAAAAAACCTTGACCATATTCTTCACAGGATACACTACTCAATAAATGTTGAGAATGATGTTAAAAGGAAAAACTGGAGGAACCGCATTGGCTCTTGGTATTACAGGATTGCTGCAGTTTTGTTGCTACCCCTGATGATAGGCGGGGTGATTGCTGTTTATAACCTTACAAAACCGGCTTCACCTACTTTTGAATTTGGTATGGCCGAGATACACTCAACCATGGGATCGAGGGTAAGCTTTAATCTTCCCGACGGATCAAAGGGCTGGCTGAACAGTGGTTCCACATTGCGATATCCCATGAATTTCAAAGAAGACAGGAAGGTAGAACTAACAGGCGAAGCATATTTTGATGTGGTAAAGTCGAAATCGCAGCCCTTTTATGTTAAGACTTCCGACATTCAAATTAAAGTACTTGGCACACAATTCAATGTGAAATCCTATCCAGATGACAAAACCATTGAAACCACCCTTGTATCGGGAATGATAGAAATAGAAACACTGTCAGACGATGCAAAAGAAAGAAGGAAACTGATACTAAACCCCAATCAGAAAGCCACCTTCAGAAAAGGTGCTGAAAAGCTGACGGTACAGAATAATTCCGAAGAACCATTGACCCCGCAGGGAATTAAAGAAATAGGAATTTATGATGATATTGATCCTGTTCCCATTACATCATGGAAAGACAGCAAGCTTATTTTTATCAACGAACCTTTTGAGTCGCTGCTGAAAAAAATGGAGCGGTGGTATGATGTTGAAATTAAATTTAAGGATTCTGCTATTGATGGTCTTAGTTACACAGGGATTTTTCAGGATGAAACTGTTGAACAGGCGCTGAAAGCGCTTAAACTGGCAACTCCGGATCTTGGATTCACTTTGGATAAAAACAAGATAGAGATATATATCCGGAAGGGAATTAACCAATAAAACCTATGCCTATGATTTGACAAATAAATGAAACAAAAAAGCTGGTAAATGCTGCAACATCTACCAGCCATTTCAAAGAATTAAAGTTCAATTAACTCTTAAAAACACTACAAAAGTATGAAAAAACCCAACATTTTGTGCCTAATACAATTATTATGCACAACTAAAACTTTACTGACAATGAAACTAACCACATTACTCATTGTGTTGGCTACACTCCAGTCTATTGGGAATGGATTCTCACAGACTATGGAAGTGACGCTTGACTTAAAAAATACACCTGTATCACAGATTTTTAGTGAGATTGAAAAGCAGAGCAATTTTCGTTTTTTATACATCAATGAAGTCGTAAAAGACAAGAATGCTACCCTGAATGTAAAAAAAGAACCCATTGACAGGGTACTCGATCGCCTTATGGCAGATGTAGATATGAAATATACTGTTTTGGAAAATAACCTGATAGTAATTACTCCAAGCAAATTAGAATCAAAACAGGGAATATTGATTAAAGGTACAGTAACCGCTTCTTTGACCGGAGAGGCTTTGCCTGGTGTCAATGTTTTGGAGAAAGGCACATTGAATGGGGCTATTACTGACATAAATGGAAATTATTCAATAACCATCAGTAGTGCTGAGGCAGTGCTGGTTTTTTCTTCTGTTGGTTATAACCAGGAAGAGGTTGTTGCGGGTACCCAGACAACATTAAATGTTGCACTCATAGAAAGTATTGAGGCACTTGATGAGGTTGTGGTCGTTGGTTACGGTACAACCTTAAAAAAGAACCTGACCACCTCGGTAGTTAAAGTTGCACCCGATGACCTTCCCAAAGCTGCAGTTTCAGGTGCAAGTGATTTACTGTTTGGAAAAGCTGCAGGGGTGCAGGTAAGACAGTACAGTTCCCAGCCTGGTGGAAAAATTGACTTGTCAATTAGAGGACGTGGGACACCATTAATTGTAGTTGATGGTGTAGTTGTTCCGTCAGATGCACTTGAATCATCTGCTCGCATTAATGAGGTTAACCAGATACAACGTGGAAACTTGGGGGGATTAAATCCTAATGACATCGAGTCAATCGAAATTCTGAAAGATGCCAGCGCTGCAATTTATGGAGTGAATGCTTCAAATGGGGTTATTCTTATCACCACAAAAAAAGGTAAAGAAGGTAGGGTGAATATTAGCTACAACGGAAATATTTCTCTTTTGAAAAACCATCCCTATCTTGAACCATTAAACTCTAGGGAGTTTATGCAGTATTACAATATTTTTGAAAGAGACATGTACCTTGCAAATAACAATATGCTGCCCTTTGGACCTAACACACCCGATTATGTCCCGTCTTTCACCGAGGAAGATATTAATAACAGAATAAACACCGATTGGATTGGTCAACTATTAAGGGATGGAAGCATTCAGAATCATAATATAAGCGTAAACGGGGGTAATGAAAAAATATCCTATTACTTTTCTGGGGGCTATTTCGATCAGGTTGGAACTATAAAAAACTCTGGTATGGAGAAGTTTACCGGTTTCTTTGACCTTACAGCGAAACCAAGCAAATTCTTTACACTCAATGTAACAGCAAACGGGAACCGGTCAAGCTATAATAATTCTGTTGCCGGATGGCAATCAGGTGGTGGCGGGAGCAATAATTTTACAGCCCTTCAATCTGCACTTGCCTATCCACCTTATTTACCAGTTTATAACGATTCGGGTGGATATTATCAGTTTGGTTTTATGGGAAATCCACTTTCACTTCTTGAAGTAAAAGATAACTCTTTAAATAATGCCTTGTTTGTTAAAACATCACTCGACATCAATTTCATACCCGAAGTTTTGACTGGAAGAATTCTCTACGGAAATAATTATGAATCATCGCTTAGGGATTATTATATGCCATCTGATGTAAACTGGTCTGATACATACAGGTCGAGGGGGTCTCTTGAACAGACAAACAGACAAAACCAGACTTTTGAAACTTACCTTACATTCAATAAAAAAATCAGCGATTTGGTAAATGTCAGCTTGGTTGCTGGTTTTGGTGAATATCACTACAATGCCTTCAGCTTTTCAAATCAGTTCTTCGATGTTAACGATCTGTTTGGTTCCGATCACATAGATGGGGGGCCGACTAACGGATTCTCATGGAAAGACAAAAGCAAACAGCGTTCTTATTTCACAAGGGGCTCATTTGATGTGCTCGACAGGTATTTAATAACAGCCGCATGGAGATATGACGGTGTTGACCAGTTTTTCCCCGGAAATAAATATGCAGGCTTTCCAAGTATTTCCCTTGGATGGAAAATTTCCAACGAATCGTTTATGAGCAGTATGTCAATGATAGATATTTTGAAGCTGCGTGTGAGCTATGGTACTACTGGTCAGAACTTACCAAGAGGAGTGGCTTATGGCTTGTTTTCAACAGGAGGAGACCTGATACCTTTTGATGATGGGAATATTAAATACATTCCATACCTGCTTTCAACAGTTGATGTTCCGTCTCTTACTTGGCAAAAAACTGTAATGCAAAACATTGGGTTGGATTTCGAGGTATTTAAAAGCCGCTTATCAGGAAGTATAGAACTCTTCCAGGATGATGTAACAAACTTGCTGAGATGGGCTAATACACCTGCCTTGTCTATGGTATCGTCTCAACCTATAAACGGTGGGCATACTCGCAGAAAAGGTATTGATGTAGCACTGGAAGGAGATATACTAAGGAATAGCAACCTGAAATGGAATATGGCTGTAAACCTGTCTCATTACAGTTACCGTTGGGTAACCAGGTTTAAAGAAGACGATCGTACTAGCTATCTGAATGAAGATGACCCGTATCGTTCAATTTATGCTTTTGAGACTAATGGCATTCTGCAACTTGAACAGGAAATCCCGGCATGGCAGCCTGCTGCAGCCCAGGTAGCTGGTTCACCTATATTTGTTGATCAAAACCAAGATGCTATTTTAGATTCTGCCGATGTAATAGTTTACGACCAGACCCCAAAATTGATACTTGGAATAAATAACACCTTCACTTATAAAAACTTCGACCTTGGATTTTATATTTATGGCCAATTAGGATCATTTAAGCAGAATTACAGCCTAAACTGGGCCAATGCACGCAATTTTGTTGCCGGTAGTAGTGGAGGGGAATCAAATGCAACTCAAGATATTAAAGATGCATGGAGTACTGAAAATACTGGTGGAACTTTACCCGGTTCTACATATAATGAATCTACCCTTGGAAATATAGGAAACACTGTTGGCTGGGGATCTGACTATACCATATCCAAAGCCGATTTTATTAGGGTTAGGAACATAACTTTTGGATATACCCTTAACTCGCCAAAACTGAAAAGATATTTCCAAAGCTTAAGACTGTATGCGGATGTTCAGAATGCATTTATTATCACCAAATACAAAGGCGCCGATCCTGAAGTTGAATCACCAGCTACTAAAGGGGCTGCCGCTCCGTATCCAATGTACAGGAATTATTCACTTGGTTTAAATATTAACTTCTAAATAGAATTATCTATGAAAAAAATATATAATATCATAGTTTTATTTACATTCCTGGCCGTATTAGCGGGATGTGAAAAGGGACTTGACCCCGTATTTTACGGGTCTTTAAATCCTACAATATTTCCTTCCACAGTAAGCGAGTATAAGGCATATGCCATGGAAGCATATATTCCTTTTACTTTACGCTGGGGATGGTCAGATAACAATTGGTATTATACCTTTTTTGGGCCGGAAGATGGCATCATTCAATTGTTTGATGCTCCAACCGATCTGATGCCAGAATTTACATCATGGGGTGATGGTGATGTGTTCTGGAATGCCAAAAGCAAAGGTAATTTTGCCCCTCTTGTTGCCCAAAGCAGAAGCCGCTCTCATTTTGAGAAAGTGCGTATTATTACCCGCATGACCAAAACCATTGATGATCTTGAAAAGGCTACAGTTTTTTCAAATGAAAAAGAAAGAAACCAATTAATAGGGGAAGTAAAGGTAGCTCGTGGATGGACCATGTTAAACCTCCTGCAGTTGTTCGGACCTGTTCCTGTTATTACAGACCCTGCCAAAATTGGTGATCCGGTTGCCGAAGCCGATCTCACAAGGCCTGCAAGGACAGATTATGTGAATTGGATTATTTCAGACCTGCAATTTGGCGCTGACAATCTCGAAAAAGAAGCTCCCGAATATGGCAGGTTTAACAAGGGACTGGCATTATCTCTTTTAATGAGGCTTTACATGAATGAGAAGGATTTTACAAATGCCGAAACAGTGGGCAGGCAGATAAAGGATTTAGGATACAGTCTTGTTGAAACTTATGAAAGTCTCTTTAGGGAAGCAACAGAAAGAAATAACGAAACAATTTATGCAGTTTCATGTGACCCGAATTCAACCGGAAGAGGAACCGATGGGAATTTTAATATTTTCAGTAAGTACATCTTTCCTGATTCAAGAAGCTGGGGACATGTTTTTGCTGCATCATGGAGTTTTTTCGATTCTTTCGATGCCCTTGATACTAGAAGGGCTTTATTGCTTGATACCTTAACCTCACCTGATGGAACATTTCATGACAGGAATGACATGATAGGTGCGGTTCTATTTAAATATCAGCCTATAGATAATCCCGGTATTGACGTGCCAGTTGTAAGGTATGCCGATATTATGCTGATGCTTGCAGAAGCAATTAATGAAAATAATAACGGGCCTACCATTGAGGCAATTACCCTTGTTAATGATGTTAGAGGAAGGGCAAAAATTGGTGAATTATCAGCTGACGATGTAGCATCAAAAGAGGCATTCAATAATACCATTCTGCGCGAGAGAGGATGGGAACTGTATTTCGAAGGACTTAGGTTGCCCGATCTTGTAAGGCATGGCAAATGGCCTGCTGCCATGGAAGGAATTCCGGGCAAAACACCAGGGCCTGCAATATATCCATTGCCCCAATATGCTGTATTAGACGGACTGGTTCAGAATTCAGAATACCAATAATACCTGAAAAGATGATCGTTCACTAAAGAATTGTGAACGATCATCTTTTTTTACCTATTTAGAAAGAATTTAACAACTAAAAAAATATTTCTTAATAATTAACAAACTAAATTTTAATTGCTATGAAAAAAATTTTTACACTCTTATTAATCATTTTGGCCTTTCCTGCATTCGGTGTTAATATCACTTTTCAAGTGAGCATGAAAGGCAGTGGTATGGACCTGGCCAATGGGGTTTACATTGTCGGAACATTAAATGAATGGACATTTGAAGCTATGACAAATGACGGAGACAGTCTTTTTTCAATTACAAAAGATCTTGCTGCCGGTGATACTTTTGCCTATTATTATATAACATCGAACTCCTGGGACAACTATCAAAACTTCAGGGAACCCCGTATACCCAATGAATGCGGAGATTCTATTATTGTTGGTTGGTCGGGCGACAGGTTGATCATAGTACCTTCCTCCCCTGTTACTGATGCTAAGGTTTGGGGCAGTTGCAATGCACCCGGTGGACAAACCTCAATAAATAATACTTTTTCAGAGAGCCCCGGTATAAAAATCTACCCTAATCCAGCGATAGATATCATTTACATTGACATTTCTTCATACAATTCTGCTGTTTCAATAGAATTGATTGATCTTACCGGTAGGGTTCTTAAAAAGCTTGAAAACCAGAAGATCAGGGCAGATATCAACCTTAAAAACCTGCCTTCAAATGTTTACATGATAAGAATTTCTGATGGTATCTTTGAAGAATTAGGTAGATTTATCGTTCAATAAAATTTTGTAAAACAAATTTATGAAGACTGCAAAGAATTTGCAATTATGAATTTTTTCTAATGTATTTATAGATAAATTTTTTGCAGTCTTTTTTCTTACTAAACATTTTATAATGAAGTTTCAGATAACTCTTGTTTTATTTCTAATTCATAGTGTTTCATACAGCCAGCAATTCTATTTCGGTAGCGACCTTTCATATACCAATATGATGGAGGATTGTGGGGCAGTTTTTAAAGAAGACAATGCACCGAAAGAGGTCTACCGGATATTTTCCGATAACGGTTTTAACCTTGCCCGTTTCAGGCTTTGGTATGAACCAACCTGGCAAAACTCACTGGTGCAGCCGGGAGGTGTAAAATCACAGTACCACGACTTCGAAGATGTAAAAGAAGGTATATCCAGAGCCAAAGCTGCCGGAATGCAGGTGATGCTTGATATTCATTTTTCAAATTTCTGGACAGACCCTGCCAAGCAGATCATACCTCCGGCCTGGGTTGGTGTGGCAACCAATATCACGGCGCTTAAAGATTCGGTATACAACTATGTCACAAAGGTACTCACCGCGCTCAACAGTGACAGCCTGATGCCTGAAATTGTAAAGATTGGAAATGAAAACAACAGTGGAATTCTCCGGCACACTACCCTTACCTCTACTTACACCGCTTCCGGAAGTGTAAGCAGCGACTGGAGCCGCCATGCCCAGCTTTATAATATTGCAATTAAAGCCGTGAGAGATGTAAGTTTAACTACCTCAATTAAACCAAAAATATCGCTGCATTATGCTGGCACCAGCAGTCTGTCATGGTGGTACCAGAATATCATCAGCAACGGGGTAACCGATTTTGATATAATTGGATTCTCTTATTATTATGCATGGCATAGCGGTAGCATTACCAACCTCGGAAATGTTATTAATACGATGAAAACAAGTTTTCCCGGTTACGAGGTAATGGTTGTTGAAACCGGCTATCTCTGGTCGTCTCAGAATTACGATGCGCTCGGGAATATCATCACCACCCCCGATCCGCAATACCTGCCAGTAATTCCCGAGAAGCAGCGCGAGTATATGGTAGACATGACCCGTGAAGTAATGAAAGCAGGAGGTACCGGAATAATCTTCTGGGAACCGGCTTGGGTTTCGACTCCCTGTCGCACCCCCTGGGGACAAGGCTCATCACAGGAACATGTGGCTTTTTTTGAAGTGGATAACTATAACTTTATGGCTAACGGGGCCGGAACCTGGCCGTTATCAGAACATTTCAGCGACCTTACAACCCACAAGGTTACGTTCAAGGTGGATATGACCGGAACAGAAGCCCCGAACGGGGCATGGATAACCGGAACCTTCACGGGCACCGACTGGCAGATTCTGCCAATGGTATCAGAAGGTAATAATATTTTCAGCTTTACCACCTATTTGCACGCGGGCGATTCGGGCGCATATTACTTTTTAAACGACAGTTCCTGGACAGCCCGTGAAACTGTTCCTGCTGCATGTGCCGCGTGGTGGAATACAGACCGTGGCTATAAAATCGGAGAAACCAATGTTGTATACACTTCTAAATGGGGAACATGCGACCCTATCGGGCCACCTTCTGAGGTAAATGTAACCTTTAAAGTGGACATGACCGGTCAGGACGTTTCAAACAACGTCTGGATTACCGGGTCTTTTACCGGTAGTTCCTGGAAGATTTTGAGAATGTCACCCGAAGCCAATAATATATTCAGTTATACAACCAAAATGCACCCGGGTGATTCCGGGGCCTTTTACTTTATGAACGACGATGTGTGGGGGAAACGCGAAAGTGTGCCATCTGCATGCGCACCCTGGTGGGGCAGCGACCGTGGATATAAAATCGGTGAAAAAGACACCACATATGGATTCCTATGGGGTAGTTGCCTGGGTCTTGGAGAATATAATCCGGTTGAAGATAAATTTGTTTCAACCCGGCATGAATTACGGGTATTTCCAAATCCTTGCAATGGTATGCTGAATATTAATTACCGGTCGTCAGGTGAACCAATCAGGCTGGAGATATTTAACCTGAACGGGAAAATACTGAAATCCATATTCCCTGATCCTTTATTGGATGGCATTACCCTTGATATTCACGAACTTTTACCGGGTATCTATTTTTTGAGGTTAAGCCATGGTAAAGAATTGATATACAGAAAAATTGTTCGTTGTGAATAGAGGTGGTTCTTGTTAAATCCGAATTCACACCAGACCATTATCGTTAAATCAGTATTTCAAACTTCTTTTCACATTATATTAATATTGACGGCAAACTGAGTAACGCTATTCTGAAAGATAGCAGTTTTAAAAATAGAATTGTATCTTTGTATAAAAGATGACGATATGGAACATATTCAATTATATACAAAGCTAAATTATTTGCCGACTGATTTAAAATCAGAAGTAAATAACTTTATTGATTTCCTTTTAAGTAAAAGAAAAAAAGAGAATAAGAAAAAGATGCCAAAATTTGGATGTGCTAAAGGGCAGATTTATTTGTCCCCTGATTTTGATGAACCGCTAGATGACTTTAAAGATTATATGTAATGGATTTATTGCTTGATACACATTCGTTGAATTGGTTTCTAAATGGAGACGAAAAGTTATCTGATAAGGCAAAAACCATGATAGAGGATCCTACAAATTCAAAAATTGTCAGTATAGCTTCGATTTGGGAGATTGCAATAAAGATTAGCCTCAATAAATTTAAATTTCCAAAGGGATTTAATCATTTTCTTGATATGGTTGAAGATAATGGTTTTGAGATATTGCCAATAACAATTGGCCATGCTTTAGAATTATCGACTTTGAAATTTATACATAGAGACCCATTTGATAGACTTTTGAATGCTCAATGTATGGCTGATAAATTTATTATTGTGACAAAGGACGATAATATCAAACGATATAATATTGAGTCGGTTTGGTAAAAACAGCCAGCTACGGCATTTAAGTAATGGTAGGATTGGTGGGTCGCCAAGTGCAGTACCTCTATTGCAGTGCTGTCTCTCTGGTTTGCATATTTCATTCTTGTTTTCACATATCCCATTATCGAAAAGTCTTTTGGCAATGCAGTTGCTTTCTGGGGTTACGCGGTAATTTGTGCCATCGGGTTCGTATTCATATTTGCCAAAGTGAAAGAGACCAAAGGCAAATCGCTTGAAGAGATTGAAAAGCAATTTACAGGCAGCCTACATTGAAACTTGATGTATAAATATAAAAATGACCTGAAATGATGAAAAAATATCTCTTGGTATTTATTTTAGGTTTGACATCGCATTATATTATATCTCAGAATATATACCATACCGATGTAACCGGCCTGAGCACCGAAGTTCGAAAAGGCCACCTCGACCTTGGTGGAATAAGTATAACCGGGGAATCAATAGAGGTTAATAATTTTTTTATTGAACGTAATGATAAACCCTGGTTCCCCGTTGTGGGGGAATTTCATTACAGCAGGTATCCTAACCGGTTTTGGGACGAAGAAATAAAAAAGATGAAAGCAGGGGGAGTCAATGTTGTAGCAACCTATGTGTTCTGGATACTTCATGAACAGCGTGAAGGTGAATTCAGGTGGGAAGGTGACCTTGACCTGCGCCGGTTCGTGGAGGTTTGCAGGGATAATGATATGGAAATGATAGTGCGTATCGGGCCATTTGCCCATGGCGAGATGCGCAACGGCGGATTGCCCGACTGGCTCTATGGACGTCCGTTTGAGGTTAGGTCGAATGATTCGCTCTACCTTGTTTATACAGAGAAACTTTACAACCAGATTGCACAGCAATTGCAGGGATTGTATTTTAAAGACGGGGGACCGGTAATCGGCATACAGCTTGAAAACGAATACCAGCATTCGGCTGCCCCGTGGGCCATTTCATACCAGGGCGCTGAGCGTGAATATACCTCCGCGAGGTTCGACCGTGAAATCATCCAGGCCGGAGTGGGCACCAACGAGATGGGCAACGATTATGCCGAATATGGCCAAAAACATATGCAAACCCTGAAAGAGATAGCTATAAAAGCCGGGATGGACGTTCCCCTGTACACCGCCACCGGATGGGGATACGCATCTATCGTTAAAAACGGCTCTATTCCGGTCATGGCCGGGTATGCTTATCCTTTCTGGACAGCAGGAAACAAACCTTCACCCTTTTTTCTGTACAAAAATATCCACAAAAACCCCGATTATTCACCGGTAAGTTATGTGCCCGAGGATTATCCTTCGCTTGCTGCAGAGCTTGGTACCGGCATGTGCGTGACCTATTCACGCCGTCCGCTTGTTGTTGGTGAAAGCTTTCTGCCAATGATGGTGCGAACAGTGGGCAGCGGATCAAATGGCCTCGGCTACTATATGTACCATGGGGGCACAACCCCTTCAAATGGTTTCTATATGTTTTCCGAGGGTTTTGGTCTCAACCTGAAATCATACGATTATCAGGCCCCAATCGGAGAATTTGGAAACACCTCGACGGGTTTCAGGCATCTCAGGCTTATCAACCTTTTTCTCACTCATTACGGTTCTATACTTGCTCCCCTCGTCCCTGTAATTCCTGAAACAAATACCGCGCTCACACCTGAAGATACGGTAACGCTACGCTATGCAGTAAGATCAGACGGGAGTAAAGGATTTCTGTTTATGCATAACTTTCAGGATCATTTACAAGTTTCCGATCTCAAAGAACTTCAGGTAAAAATAAAAACCGGTAAGGAGACAATCTCCTTCCCCGAAAATGGCACCTTTAATTTAAAACCGGGAGTGTCAGCCATTTTTCCGTTTAATATGCAGTTTGGCAATCTTACCTTTAAATATGCAACCGTACAGCCCCTTTGTAATTTTAAACATTCCGCGATAAGCTATTATGTTTTCTTTTCTCCCGAAGGGATTGCTCCTGAAATAGTTTTAAATGAAGATGCTAAGTTGTCGGTGACCAATGCTAAAATTACCCGGAAAAATGGCAAAACCTTTATTTCAGGTGTCAATGGTTCAATTTTTGAGTTTGGAAAGGAAAACCAACGGTTTCTGGTCATTCCATTTAACGATGCTTTAAAAGCCTGTCTGGCAGGTAGTACCGGCAATCAAAACCTCATCATCAGCGATGCCCTGGTGCTTGAAAGCGGTAATAAACTCAGCCTGATACTTAAAGAACAGGAAAGCGTGACATTGGAAACCTATCCCCGTATAAAAGACATTGAACTGTCCGGTGAAACGGTTTTATCAGAAAAAATACCATCGCAGATTTTTTCAAAATTTCTGATCAGTATGCCTAAAATAATTCCGGAAATTAACCTGGTTCAATATGACGACAGGCATTTTGTGCTCAATGCACATAATTTCGATTTTTCAGCGGTTAACGATATTTTTATAAGGTTCGATTATCGCGGAGACAGGGCGGTATGTATGCTCGACGGAGAACTGGCAACAGACAATCTTTATACCAGCAAACCCTGGATTATTGGTCTGAAGCGATATGCAGACCAGTTGAAAAACTATGAGATGTACTTCTATTTTTTACCGATGCGCAAAGATGCCCCATACCTGGGTTACCTGGAAAAAGAGGTACTGCCTGATTTTAGGGAATCGAAAGAATTTCTTGAAATAAAAACTCCGAAAATCATACCTGAATACAAAATCAGTATTGAACTAAAGCAACCATAATATGACACCGAGGGAACGATTGATACAAACCATCAACCACAAAGAGCCTGACAGGCTTGTGGTGGATATTGGCGCAGGAGGACAGACCGGCATGGGGGTGTGCGCCG
>JAFGPL010000115.1 GCA_016936215.1 Bacteroidales bacterium | reverse complement strand
TGATACAAACCATCAACCACAAAGAGCCTGACAGGCTTGTGGTGGATATTGGCGCAGGAGGACAGACCGGCATGGGGGTGTGCGCCGTGGACAAACTTCGTAAGCTGCTATTTGGAAATACGGGTTACCGTGTAAAAGTTACCGAGCCATACCAGATGCTTGGGGAAATTGATGAAGAAATGATGCAAAAACTCCAACTCGATGTAGTTGGCATTCACCCTCCCGACAATATGTTTGGTTTCAGGAACGACCGCTGGAAACCTTTTACCATGCACGATAGCACCATTGTGGAGGTTCCGGGGGATTTCAACTTTACCAAAGATGAAGAAGGCGCAGTTTTAATGCATGCCGGTGGGGATACCGGTTTTCCGCCCCGGGCCAGGATGCCTGTCGGAAGCTATTTTTTCGATGCCATAGAATCAGGCGCCATGGCCGATTACAATAACCTGGACCCAACTGATAACACGGAAGAATTCGGCATCCTTGCAAATGAAGATGTTGAGTATTTTGCTACCCTTGCCAGAAAGTATTACGGGGAGACAGATTATGGCATATACATGACTCTGCCTGGCATGGCTTTCGGTGACATCGCGCTGGTGCCTGCCCCCTGGATGAAGCAACCCAGGGGAATAAGGGGTGTTGAGGAGTGGTACCTGGCTACTCTGGCTTATCCGGATTATGTCATGAAAGTATTTGAAAAACAGTGCGAAATAGCCCTGCATAATATTGAATTACTCTCTAAATCAGTTGGCGATTATGTGCAGGTGGTGTTTGTAAGCGGCACTGACTTCGGAACGCAAACCGGTCTGTTTTCATCGCTTGAAACTTACAGGCAATTGTATAAACCTTTTCAGAAAGCTGTAAATGAAAAAATTCACAAGCTCACCAACTGGAAAATCTTTATCCACTCATGTGGTGCGATTTACGACCTGATCCCAGACCTTATTGATGCCGGATTCGACATTTTAAACCCGGTACAGATTTCCGCTGAGGGTATGGACCCGAAACGGCTTAAAAAGGAGTTCGGAAAAGACATCGTGTTCTGGGGAGGAGGAATTGATACACAAAAAACACTGCCATTTGCAACTCCCGATGAAGTATACCGTGAGGTTCGTAAAAACATTGACATTTTCGGTCCCGGCGGGGGATATGTCTTCAATACGGTGCATAACATCCAGAGCAATGTGCCTGTTGAAAATATCATGGCTATGATCAGGGCATTGAATGATGCCAGAGGAATTTCATGAGTATGAATTAAATCAATAACTATGATGAAAAATCCTGGAAAAAATTTTCTGATAATCCCGGGTGTGGTTTTTATAAGTCTGTTTATCTGTTTGTTACCCACACCTGCACAGCAGTCAAAATCAGTACCGAAAAGCAGTACCTATGTTGATAAACACGGAGTGCTGAGATGGGCTTCTGATAAAAGCGAGGTTGCCCTCTTTGGTGTGAACTACACAACACCTTTTGCACATCCTTACAGGATGCATAAACGATTGAACATTCCACATGAAAAAGCCATTGATCAGGATGTGTATCATTTTGCCCGGCTCGGATTTGATGCTTTCAGGGTGCATGTATGGGACTGTGAAATAAGCGACACCCTGGGCAACCTGATTGAAAACGAGCATCTCAGGCTCTTCGATTACCTTCTGGCAAAACTTAAAGAGCGAAAAATCAAAATATTGATCACTCCTATTGCATACTGGGGAAATGGTTATCCGGAGCCGGAGGAAAAGACTCCCGGCTTTTCAACCAAATACGGGAAAGGCAATTGCCTTACGAATCCGGAGGCTATAAAAGCCCAGGAGAGATATCTCGGCCAGTTTGTAAACCATGTGAATCAATACACAGGAATAGCTTATAAAAACGATCCCGATATCATTGCCTTTGAAATAAGTAACGAACCTCACCATGGCGGCACAGTTGAAGAAACCAGGATTTTCATAAACCGCCTGGCAAAAGCCATTCGCAATACCGGGTGTGCCAAACCGGTGTTTTATAATTTCAGCCACAGCATACACCTTGCCGAAGCTTATTTCGATGCTGATGTAGATGGAGGAACATTTCAATGGTATCCTGCAGGATTGGTAAAAGGAAATGAAATTCACGGCAACTTCTTAACCAACGTGGCTGACTATGATATTCCGTTTTCGGAAAACAAGAAATTTCAAAAGATGGCGAAGGTGGTATATGAATTCGATGCTGCTGATATTGGCCGTTCTTATATATATCCATATATGGCAAAAAGTTTCCGGGAAGCAGGTTTTCAGTTTGCCACCCAGTTTGCATACGACCCGTTGCATATGGCCCCTTTCAACACCGATTATCAAACCCATTATATGAACCTGGCCTATGCCCCGCAAAAAGCCTTAAGCCTGAAAATCGCAGGCGAGGTTTTCAGAAAAATGCCCTTAGGCAAAGAGTCGGGCAACTATCCGGCCGACACAGTCTTTGATGTCTTCAGGGTAAGCTATAAATCAGACCTGGCAGAAATGGTTAACGATGAAAAATTCTTTTACACCAACAACACAACTACCAGGCCTCCTTTCCCCGAAAAATTAAACGCTATTGCCGGTTTTGGCAACTCCCCGGTTGTTCAGTACGAAGGACTTGGCGCTTACTTCCTCGACCAGATTGAATATGGCGTGTGGCGGCTTGAAGTGATGCCCGATGCTGTATGGGTTGATGATCCATTCGCAAAGGCAAGCCCCCGGAAAGAGGTATCGGTAATCTCCTGGAATACCAGAAAAATGACTGTTAACCTGCCCGACCTTGAACAGGACTTTAAAATAACCGGTTTAAATGATGGAAACATTGTCAGCCAATCTGCACAAGGAAATACATTTGAAGTAGGCCCTGGTTCGTATTTGCTGGTTTATAAGGGCAAAAACACAGCCTGGAAGGCAACAGACAAATGGAAAAACATCACTTTAAAAGAGTTTGTAGCCCCGGTTTCAAAACTCAAAAAAACATATGTATTGCATCAGCCGCTTGAGGAGATTTCTGCCGGTAAACCTTACGGGGTTGAAGCAAAAGTAATGTCGCCGGATGTGCCGGATAAAGTAGAGATTTTTCTTTACGGCAGGAGATGGAGGCCTGAAATCATTGAAATGAAAAAAACTACAGCCTATACTTACACCGCTACTATTGATACCGCTCATATCCGGGAAGGAATGCTCAGGTATTACATTGCTGTAAAATCAAAAGGTGCAGGAATGACATTTCCATCGGGGAGCGAAGGTTTGCCATCAGAATGGGACTTTTACGATCAGAATCCATACATGGTCCGGGTTGTAGATTCTGTAACACCTATTTGTCTTTTCGATGCCGTAAAAGACGGAGGTTATGTTTACGGCAACTCATGGTTCCCTGTGGTACCATCAAAAGAGGCCGGGGAATCGGTGTTAAACATAAATATCAGGAACCTAAACAGAGAAGGACATAACTATTCAGGCAGGTTCTTTTTTGCTGATAAAGTGAAAGGGAGAAGAGCCGATTTTGACCGTTTCAATATATTGGTAATAAATGGCTATTCAACAACCGGAAAACCGGTTCAGGTTCAGGTGGCATTTATTGACAATATGGGATATGCCTATGGAGGTTTTTTAGAAATTGACAGCGAACCTGGAAATTACCCGATCAATATAAGTGATTTAGAGAGAATACCGGCAATTAACCTGCCCAATGCATACCCGACTTTTCTTCCAGCGTATTTTTTTAACGATACGGAGAAGGAATTTAACCTGATGAACATGGAAAGCATTCAATTTTCTGTTGGTCCCGGAATTCCTGAAAGTGAGTACAATAGGGCTTTTGGTGTTGCAATCGGGAAAATTTTTCTGAAGTAAGCAGACAAATTTTCGTATCTTCATAGTTTAATTTATAAATGTAACTTATTCTATAAAGAAGGGGTATAAGACTATTATCTGTTCTGTGACTAATGATCCGGAAGGATAAAAAATAAGTATTAATGTAAACTCAACGATAATGAAAAAAACTTTACAATTCAGATTGAACAATGTCATAGCTGATCAAATCAATGATTGGAAAATGATAAAGACTTTAATGAACCGGTTAGAAAAGAACCGGATTATGATAATCTCCGGCTTCTTAAGCGTACTGATGACTCTTTGTATTTCGAGCAGCGTTATTGCCCAACAGCAGATTGAAAATCTTGGACGAGGAGTAGTTGCAGTTAAAACAGGTGATAACAGCGCATTTGTAAGCTGGCGGCTTCTGGCCACCGATCCTGATACAATTGGTTTTAATATATATCGCGACAATACAAAACTAAACGATTCACCTATCGGTAATTCCACTAATTTTGTTGATGAAGCTTATACCGATGGAGCTAAATATCATGTTATTTCAGTGCTTGGAGGAACTGAAACTGAATCATCCGATACTGTTACGGTTTGGGCTCAAAATTATCGGACAATACCCTTAAACAGGCCTGCAGGAGGAACAACACCAACACTCGAAAACTATACCTACAGTCCCAATGATGCAAGTGTTGGCGACCTTGACGGTGACGGGGAATATGAGTTAGTCCTTAAATGGGACCCTTCAAATTCAAAAGACAATTCTCAAAGCGGATATACCGGCAATGTTATTCTTGATGCCTACGAGCTTGATGGAACACAGCTATGGAGAATTGACCTGGGAATAAATATTCGGGCTGGTGCGCATTATACCCAATTTATGGTTTATGACCTTGATGGAGACAGCATTGCTGAGGTTGCCTGCAAAACTGCACCGGGTTCAAAGGATGGATCTGGTAATTATATAAAGCTGGGACCGGCAGATAGTGCCAATCATACTGAAAGCTACCGTAACTCTTCGGGTTATATTCTTTCAGGTCCGGAATATTTTACAATTTTTGATGGACTAACAGGGGTCGAATTAGCTACTACTTTATATGTTCCCGCAAGGGGAAATGTTTCAGCATGGGGTGATGGCTATGGTAACCGTGTGGACCGTTTTCTTGCCTGTATTGCATATCTCGATGGCGCCCGCCCGAGCGTTGTTATGTGCCGCGGTTACTATACCAGGACAGTACTTGCAGCATGGGACTGGAGAGAAGGTCAGCTTACGCACAGGTGGACTTTTGATACCGACAACGGTTATCCTTCTTTTGCCGGACAAGGAAACCATAATCTCAGCGTTGCTGATGTGGATAAGGATGGTAAAGATGAAATTATTTATGGTTCTATGGCTGTTGATGATAACGGAACAGGATTATGGACAACGGGACTTGGCCATGGTGATGCCTTGCACGTTTCTGATATTGACCCTGACCGTCCTGGCCTTGAGGTATGGGGAATACATGAAAACCCCAGCCTGCCGCACGGATCGGCACTACTCGATGCAGCAACTGGTGAAATTATATGGGGAACTTCCCCTGGTGACATTGGTCGTGGTGTTTCGGCTGATGTGGATTCATTAACTTTTGGTATGGAATGCTGGGGTGGTACAGATGGTTTGCGCTCTCCCAAAAACCAAAGGGTAGGAAATTCTCCAAGTTCAAGCAACCACCTAATCTGGTGGGATGGTGACCTGAACAGGGAATTACTTGATGGTAATACAATTGCAAAATATGATAATGGAATCTTGTTAACAGCAACCGGATGCTCTTCTAACAATGGTTCCAAATCAAATCCAACACTTACAGCAGATATTTTTGGAGATTGGAGAGAAGAAGCAATATGGAGAACATCAGACAATACAGCTCTTATGCTCTTCACTACTACTGATACAACATCATTCCGCATTACTACATTAATGCACGACCTTGTCTACCGCGAAGGCATTGCCTGGCAGAATGTTGCTTATAACCAGCCTCCGCATACCAGTTATTATCTGGGAGCAGGCATGTTTATACCCGACAGTGTAAGACCGCCATCAGCTCCAATTAATTTGTATACTACTGCAATGAATGATACAGTTAAATTATTCTGGGATACCAATCTCGAGTACGACCTTGCCGGCTATAATGTATACAGATCACAAGACCAGGAGGGTAATTATATCAAAATCAATACAGAACTTATTTTGCAACCCAACTTTACAGATACATCTGTTTATAACGATACAACATACTTCTATGCTATAACTGCGCTTGATACCTCAAAAAATGAATCACGCTTTTCATTGGTTGCAATAGGAAGACCCACTTTCCGTCCTGATATGCCATATGAAATATTTACCAGGAATGATGTTGGTAAGATTAAATTTTTCTGGTCACCAGATACTTCAGGAAGGATTGAGGGATATAATATTTACCGCTCAGATTCGCCAGAAGATGATTTAGTAAAAGTTAATTCCACTCCTGTTTCAGAGACTGAATTCATAGATTCATTATTAACTGATAATATACCACATTATTATGTATTAAAATCGATTGATGGTGATGCAATTGAGTCATTTGGCACTGATACCATTGTGTGCACACCCGGTCCAATAACTTATTTGCAGGCCGAGGAAGGATATTATGAAGGCGGATCAATGGATAATAATAACCTCGGATTTAACGGTACTGCCTTTTACAATTTTGCTGCTACTTCGTTTGTTGAATTCACTGATATTGGTGGTCACCAAGGTGGAGACTACAGGCTTGTTTACAGATATACCCTGGGCAATAACCCAAGAACCGGTAACCTGGTTGTAAATAGTACAACCCGAAATCTAACAATGGAGAACACCACTACGTTTACGAATTATGTTTACGACAGTGTAAGGATTGCCCTTAATGCCGGTTTTACCAATACAATTAGGTTTGCATCAACCGGTTCGGATTTTGGCAACCTGGATGAAATAATCGTAAAACCTGCCCTTGAACCGGCTGGATTTGAGGATAACTATGGAACAGAACTTTCTGATATTTCAGCAATCTTTCCAAATCCGTTTACAGACAGGCTAACCATAGAATATACAAATGCAGTTCCCGGAAATATTACCGTTCAGATATTTAACTCGCTTGGTAAAGTGGTTAAAACACTTGAAGACAGTTACCAGGCAGCCGGTACTCATTATGTATCATGGGACGCTACAGATAATACCGGGTATAAGCTGACGGATGGTTTGTATTTCTGCAGGTTGACCGTCAATTACAATGCAGGTCAGGTTAAAAAGATCATTCTGATGAATGGCAATTAAGATTTAATTATTTAATAATGCTTTGTGAAGCAATGAGACTTTGAGTCTTGGTAGCTGTGTAAAAAGTCTTTTTCTAACACGATTTGTCATGTTGAGTCCCGATGCACATCGGGACGAAACATCTCATATTTAAGAATATACATTACTCCATTTGGTTCCGGTGTTTACGGGACAAGCTGTGAGAAAAGGTTCTTCATCCCGATGCATCGGGA
>JAFGPL010000114.1 GCA_016936215.1 Bacteroidales bacterium | reverse complement strand
GATGGGAGAGATGGCCGACTACATCAGGCGCGAAATGCTCGAAGTCGAAGGGGTGCGTAAAGTACAGATATATGGTGCACAAAAACCCTGTATTGATGTGGTATTGCCAGTAGAGAAAATGGCCAATATGGGTGTGTTGCCGCTTCAGGTTATCATGGCCATTCAGGGTCAGAATGCAGTGGTGTATCCCGGTACAATGCAAACCGGCGACCTGCAGTTAAGGGTTGCCATTGATGACAGGTTAAGCACAGAGGAAGACCTTAAAAACCTTCTGATAAAAAGCCTCAGTGGCGATGTTTTCAAACTCTCAGACATTGCTGCAATCCAAAGGGGATATAACCAGCCCATGCGCAACACCATGTTTGTGAACAACAAGCCTGCCATAGGGATATCTTTGTCAATGGAATCGGGCGAGAATATCATATCGTTGGGCAAAAAGGTGGATGAAAAAATGGCCTCGCTGCAGAAAAATATACCCGTTGGTTATGAATTTACCAAAGTATTTTTTCAACCTGATGTAGTAAAAGATGCTATCAATGGTTTTATGCTGAACCTGGTGGAATCGGTTGTCCTGGTAATTATTATTCTTATGATTACGATGGGGCTGCGTAGCGGTATCATTATCGGCACAGGCCTGGTTCTTACCATTTTTGCTACTTTCCCCATACTGCTTTCTACGGGCGGTACGCTGCAACGTATCTCCCTCGGGGCATTTATTGTGGCCATGGGGATGCTGGTTGACAACGCTATTGTGGTTGTTGATGGCATACTTGTTGACCTTCAGACAAAAAGACGACGAAAATCTACTTTTGTCAATGCACCAAAAAGGACAGCCATTCCTTTGCTTGGCGCCACGGTTATTGCAGTGCTGGCATTTTTCCCTGTATTTCTGTCGAAAGACACTGCAGGTACCTATGCCCGCGACCTGTTTATCGTGCTCTGTATTTCCCTTTTAATAAGCTGGTTGCTTGCACTTACACAGGTGCCGCTTTTTTCAGCTTCGTTTTTAAAAATTTCAGGACGAATGGCAGGTAAAGACCCATATGATGGTAAAGTCTTCAGGGCCATTGAAAAGTCATTGAATTTTTTTATGGAATACAAGATCACCACTCTAGTGGTTGCATCTATTCTGCTGGCATTAGCGGCCTATAACTTTAAAAATGTAAAACAATCGTTTTTCCCCGATTTCAACTACAACCAGGTTTACATTGAATATAAGCTTCCCGATGGCACTGCGCCCGGAAAGGTGAATAAAGACCTTGAAAAAATCACAGCTCATTTTCTAACCTATCCGCAGGTACAAATGGTTGTTTCGAGCCACGGGTCAACCCCGACACGTTACAGCCTGGTACGTGCCATTGGTGAGGCTGACGACAGTTATGGCGAACTGATCGTGAATTTTGAGGATTACAAAACGATGATACAAATGAAACCTGTTCTCGAGGCTTATCTGCGCGGGAATTACCCTGATGCCGGTTTCAGGATCAGAAAATACAACCTTTCGATCAAATCAACACATCTTGTAGAGGCTGAGTTTTCAGGGCCTGATCCGGCGATATTGCGTAATCTCAGCAACCAGGCCGAAGAGATCATGTATAACTGTAAGTATACCGACAAATATACGGTCAGCAACGACTGGCGCCCTATGGGCAAGGCGTTGTATGTGCGTTATAACCAGCCGGCGGCGCGAATGGCCGGCACCACCCGCCAGGATGTAAGCAATGCCATACTTGCAGCTACCGATGGGTTGCCTGTGGCCAGGGTTTATGAAGGCGAAACCGAAATATCTGTCAACCTGAAAACACGCAACAGCGATGGCAGCATGATTGAAGACCTGGGCAGCATACCTGTCTGGAGCATGATACCCGATGCGGGTTCGCTTGACAAAGAGAAAGTGATGGGGATTGTTTATGGTACCGAAGCTTTTGATGATTTATTAAAAGAAATGATCAGGCCTGTACCGCTCAACGCAGTTGCGAGAGCTGTGGAAATAGGCCAGGATGAGAAAGTGGTGAAACGCGTAGACGGTAAACGTACCATCCAGGCACAATGCGATCCGTTAGACGGCTATAGCCCTGCCCTTTTGCGAAAGACTATAAAGAAACAGATTGAGTCAATACCACTGCCAGACGGCTATTCATTCAGATGGATGGGTGAATATGAACTTCAGGGCAGCGCGCTGAAAAATATCTTCAGGTTTTTACCCATTGCTATAGGACTTATCATCCTTGTTTTAATACTTCTTTTTAACGATCTTAAAAGACCTGCCATCGTGATCCTCTGTATACCCCTGGCAATTATTGGTATTGTGCCCGGGCTGATGCTGCTGGGAATGCCCTTTACATTTATGGCCATTATCGGCACTGTTGGGCTTATCGGGATGTTGATAAAAAACTCAATTGTTCTTCTTGATGAAATAGAAAAAAAGATGCACGAAGGACATGACCATTACAATGCCATCATTCATGCCACAGTTTCGAGGACAAGGCCGGTACTGATGGCCTCTTTTACCACCATGCTCGGAATGGCGCCGCTGCTGCTCGATCCGATGTACCAGAGCATGGCAGCTGCGGTTATCAGCGGTTTGCTGGCGGGTACAATTATCACGTTAATTTTTGTTCCTATTCTATATGCCGTATTTCATAATGTACACAAAGAGGGATGAGAGATGAAAATCAAAATAAATAAAATACACAATTCAATAAAGATGAAAAATGCCATTTGTCTGTTGCTGTTGATCCTGCCGTTATTACCGGTAAAGTCTCAGGAAACACTGACAATTGAAACATGCAGAAAGATGGCCGTTGAAAACAGTGAAACACTCAAACAGGCAGAAATGACGATTGAAAAAGCCAGGGCTGAAAAAAAAGCGGTGCAGACCATGTATTATCCCAGGCTCAGCGGATCATTTACCGGGATATGGCTGAACAAAGACATTGAAATGGAGATGTACCTTCCTACGGTAGTGCCCGATCCTCTTACAGGCGAGCTGGTGCCGAATATAATGACCGATCCGCTGGGACAGCCGGTGACCGGTCCCGACGGAAACCCGATATTTAATATGTACGCCTGGTTCCCGCTTGAATTAAGCCTCAAAGGGGCATATATGGCCGGCATCAATATTGAACAGCCCGTATTTACAGGTGGTAAGATCCTTGCAGGGAACAAAATGGCAGCTATTGGCAGCGAGATGGCTCAGTTTAACCAAGAGCTGCAACTAATGAATACTATTGTGGAGGCTGATCAGGCTTACTGGTTGTTTATCTCGGTGAATGAAAAAGTTAAACTGGCCGAAATGGCTGTTGAATTGCTCGACAGCATTACTACAAGGGTAAAAAATGCCTATGAAACAGGCCTGGTCAGCGAAAACGAGTTGCTGAAGGCACAGGTCAGGCACAATAAAGCAAAGCTCGACCTGCAAAAAGCCCGAAACGGTCTTCAGCTTGCCTGCATGTCACTGTGCAGGGTTACCGGGCTCGATCTTGGCACCCAACTGACGGTTCCTGATACAACCATTGAAATTAACAACGAATTACTTTTAAAAGCAGGAAGTGAAGACATTGCGCGGCGCCCGGAATACAGGCTTTTGGAAAAAAACATTGCACTTGAAGCACAGAAATCAAAACTCACCAGGGCAGACTACCTGCCAGTGGCGGGTGTGCGCGCAGGTTACAACTATCTTGGGGGGATAGATTTTGGTACCACTAATTATTCAACAGATAATGTAAGCGTAATGGCCTCGCTTTCAATTCCTATCTTTCACTGGGGCGAGGGAAAGCAGAAAATGAAATCTGCCAGGCTCGATATGCAGATAAAAGAACTGGAACTGGAAAAGAATGCCAAACTTCTGCGTTTGGAAACCGAACAGGCCAGGTTTAACCTGATGGACGCTTTTTCGCGTGTGGAACTTTCGAAAAATGCTTTGGCACAAGCTGATGAAAACCTTCGTGTGAGCCGTAACAATTATGAACTCGGCAGGGAGCTGATGACCGATTTGCTGATCGCCCAGACCCATTGGCAGGAAGCCTATAGCGAACTGATTGATGCCAAAACAGATTATAAACTTAAAGAAACCATCTACCTTAAAGCCTCGGGGATGCTGGCCGAACAGATTCCTCCCGGAGGAAGTGACTAACAAGGTGTGAAATTATTTTTAAATCATGTAAATTTAATGCCGTGAACCGTTCACCCAGCATGATGAAAAATACACCATTGCAGTTCTTCAGCAGGCTTTCACTGTATACATGGCGCAGCACCATAACGCGCATTGTGCTCGTGGGGTCGGTGGGATTGTTATTTTTGTTGTTTGCATCCACCATCACACTCGACAGTGAAACCAAAATAGCCATTGGTTATTACCTGAAGGTTGCACTGGCATTTATCTTACTCAGTGAAAGTAACGTAGCCCTTGACCACCTGTCGGAGAAACTATTTCCGATACCTGAAAAAATTACCATTCGTATCGTGCTTCATTTCGCACTTAGCTTGTTACTTGCCTTTTTAGTTTTTATGTATTTTGAACAAATGGTGGGCATCGAATTGTTGTTCTCAGAGAGGATTGTAAGGCTGATGCTTGCACTTGGTATTATTTTTATTTTTATCATGGTTTCTTTTGCGCTGGGGGTAAGGATCATAGAAAAATGGATGAATTCACGGCTTGAACTTGAAAAACTCAAGGAGGCTAAACTCAAGAGCGATTACAACACCCTGCAGGAACAACTAAACCCCCACTTTCTTTTTAACAACCTGAGCGTGCTGAAATCGCTTATTATGTACGATTCCAAGACTGCCCTTGAATTTGTTCAGAATTTTACCGATGTCTACCGTTATGTGCTTCAAAGCCGCGGCAAGACCACTGTTAAGCTTAAGGAGGAGATAGAATTTATTGAATCTTACATCGCCATACATAAAGAAAGGCATGGCGAAAACATGAAGATAAAAATCTCGGTGGAAAAGGACATGCTGCACAGGGAAATCCCCCCGCTCACCCTGCAATTGCTCGTGGAGAATGCACTTAAGCATAATATTGTTTCCAAATCAAGTCCGCTGGAGATTGATATTTTTACCGAGAATAACAAACTTATAGTGCAGAATAACCTGCAGGTAAAGGAGACGGGCTATTCCACCAGGAGCGGATTGAGCAACCTGGTAAAGCGGTATGAAATGCTTACCGGCAGGAAAGTAAACATTATGAATGACAACGGGTATTTCAGGGTTGAAACACCTTTACTTTGATTGATAGTTTTTTGTTTTAACCTTCTGTTTATGAATATTTTAATTATCGAAGATGAATTGCATAACCAGCGGATGCTCGAGGGCATGGTGTTGAAAATACGGCCGCACTGGAATATTACCGGAGCAACAGAGAGTGTCGCCGATAGTGTTGAGTGGCTGAAAAAAAACCAACCCGACCTTATCTTTATGGATATTCAGCTTACCGACGGCATCTGCTTTTCAATTTTCGAACAGGTGAAAGTTGATTGCCCGGTGATCTTCACCACTGCTTATGACAACTATGCCATACAGGCCTTTAAGGTAAACAGTATTGATTATCTCCTTAAACCGGTAAAAGAAAATGAGCTTGCCAACGCCATCACCAAATTTGAACAGGTTTCAGGGTATAAAATTAAAACCCGCGAAGCATTTGATTACCGCGAGATACTCAACGCTATTCGCTACGGGGAAAAAAAATACCGCAAACGTTTTCTTATACAGGGGGCCTCTTCATATTACAGGTTGAATGCTGAAGAGATAGCCTATTTTCATTGCAAAAGCAAGATTACATTCGCGGTGACTTTCGCAGGTAAAGAACATATTGTTGATTTTACCCTCGAAAGCCTTGAAGAGGAACTCAACCCGGATGAATTTTTCAGGGCAAACCGCCATACCATTCTTCATATCAACGTGGTGCAAAAAATCGAAGACTACTTTGGCGGAAAATTACATGTTAGACTTATTCCGCCTTTTAAACAGGAAGTGATCGTGAGCAGGCTAAAAAATACTGCATTTAAAGACTGGTTGGGCAGGTAAGTTGCATTCATATTTCGGCAACAGGTAGCAACCTATCAATAATCTTTCTATTTTTACCCGGTAATAGATATTTAGTGAAGAAGATTATGAAAGACAACAAAGTATTGAAGGTAACAGAAGATGTAAGCTGGGTTGGCATTCTCGATTATGACATCGTGACATTCGACATTGTAATGGAAACGGTTCATGGCACCACTTACAATTCTTATTTTATAAACGCGCAGAAGAAAGCGCTGATTGACACTTCAAAGGAAACCTTTAAAGACACTTACTTCGAAAAGCTTCGGAAAGTTACCGATCCTGCCGATATTGAGTACATCATTGTCAGCCATACCGAGCCCGACCACTCGGGCAACCTGAAACACCTTCTGGATATGGCCCCTAATGCCACCGTTTATGGCAGCCGGCCTGCGATTAATTATCTTTCCGAGATAACCGGGAAACCCTTTAAATCGGTAGCGGTAAAAGACGGCGATACGCTCAGCCTTGGCAACAAAACACTGCAGTTTATTTCTGCCCCTAACCTGCACTGGCCCGACACCATATACACTTATCTTGTTGAGGATAAACTGCTGTTTACATGCGATTCGTTTGGCGCTCATTATTGTAAGGAACAGATGTTTGACGACCAGGTGGGCGATTATTCCGATTCTTTTAAATATTATTTCGATGTGATCCTCAAGCCTTTCAGCAAACATATGGTGAATGCCATCGAAAAAATTAAACCGCTTGATATTAATGCTATATGCCCGGGCCATGGGCCAATATTAAGGTCAACATGGAAAGAGGCCGTGGATAAAAGCCATAAATGGGCAGAAATATACCTTGCCGATGCCAGGTGCGAAGAGAACAATGTTTTAATAGCCTATGTATCGGCTTACGGATACACTGGGCAAATGGCAGAACTTATTGCCAAAGGCATATCTGAGGTGGTGGATTACCATGTGAATATCCTTGATATTGAAAAAATCCAGCTCGGTGAGCTTGAAGAGCATATCGTAAAAAGCAACGCCATACTCATCGGGTCGCCTACCATTAACCAGAATACACTGCTGCCGGTTTACAAGATGTTCGCCCTTATCAGTCCTATCAGGGACAAGGGCAAAAAAGCTGCATCGTTTGGCTCGTATGGCTGGAGCGGTGAAGCTGTAAAGCTTATTGATAATAACCTCAGGGCATTGAAGCTTGACGTGGTAAGCGACGGTATCTCGGCAAAATTTTATCCCGGCAATGAAAAATCTGAACAGATTATTGAATTTGGCCGGAATTTTGCACGACAACTCATTGCAGCAAAACAATAATAAGTGAATAATATAAACTGTTGATTTCAATATTCAACATAACCATTAATAATTGCACATGTATAAAACAGCTCTTTTCCCGGGTTCGTTCGATCCCTTTACCATCGGGCACGAATCAATAGTAAACAGGGCTTTGCCGTTGTTTGACAAGATCATCATCGCCATCGGGTACAATACTACCAAAGATGGTTATTTCCCACTCGATAAAAGACTTGAATGGATAAAAACTGTATTCGGGGAGGAAAAGAAAGTTGAAGTCACCAGTTTTAAAGGTCTTACTGTGGATTTTTGCCGTGAAAAAGGGGCAGGCTATATCCTTCGGGGACTTAGAACTTCAGCCGATTTTGAATACGAACGCGCTGTGGCACAGATGAACAGGGTGATGCTGCCCGATATCGAATCGGTTTTTATGCTTACGCTGCCCGATCATACGCACATTACTTCCACCATCGTACGTGAAATCATAAGGCTGGGCGGAGATGCAGATGCATTTCTTCCGGAAAACTTAAGGAATAAAATAAAAGTGATATGAAAAACAAACTGCTCACAGTTTTTCCGATAGCATTGTTTTGGCTCTTTGGTTCGTTTTACCTTTCAGCTGGAACAGTAACTCTCTTTAGCAACGCTTCAGAATGGCACTCGGCCGACCTGGTTTTTTACAGGTATAAAGAATTAATAACCAGGTCTGAAGAAGAGATCGGGGCTACGAAAACCAGTGCCGGGGGCGCTTTTGAACTTACACTTACAATTGACGACACTGAATTTATCTTCACGCGTCTGGGTATTTATCAGCTTTATCTGTACGCTGAGCCAGGGAAAAAATATGAACTTGCACTTCCTCCATACCAGGAAAAATCGCCGGCCGACCTGCTGAATCCTTATTACGAAGCGCTTACCATACAGGCCGGTATCGTGAATATTGACGAAAATGATATCAATATGCTGATAAGGATGTTCGACGACAGCTTTGAACCATTCTACAGCAAACACGTGGTGGAATCTGTCAGCGGCAAGGATTTCTCTAAACTCGACGAGGATATCGGAAGCATCGAAGCCCCTTTTCGTAAAACAGACAACAAATATTTCAAAGATTACAGGGAATACAAGTACGCCTTCCTTCGTTACCTCTCATTGCAGCACCAGGTAACAGTGATCTCTGAGATGTTTTTTACAGGAAAACCTGTTTTATACCATAACCAGGCTTACATGGAACTTTTCAACCAGGTATTTGACGACTACTTCCTTTATCATGGCCGCACCGATAAAGGGAAAAAGATTTACGATGATATCAATGTATCGAAGGACTATGGTGCGCTTTATAAAACCCTTAAAAAGAATGAGCTTTTTAAAGATGATACGTTTCTTGAGCTCGTGGTGCTTAAAAACCTTTTTGACGAGTTTTACAACGACAAGTTTTCAAGGTCTGGTATCCTGCAGGTACTTGACACACTGGCAGCAAGGACTGTTATCCCTGAAAGCAGGGAGATAGCCAAAATCATCAGGCATAAGATCACCAAACTTCTGGCAGGATACCCGCCTCCCGATTTCGAACTTTACGATCTCGACAGCAATTTGGTGCACCTGAATGATTTCAGGGGCAAATACCTCTACCTTAATTTCTGCGCATGCAGCAGTTACTCTTGTCTGAAAGAATTTGAACTGCTACAGGGTGTCTATGAGCGGCACAAAGACCGTATTGAGATTGTTACCGTTGCAGTTGATTCTTACGAGGTTTCACTGGGCGCTTTTCTCAAGAAGAACAATTATCACTGGAAATTCCTGTATTACGGTCATGGTGCCGAGATAATGAAAGACTACGATATACGCGCTTTTCCGACCTACTTTCTGATAGGTCCTGACGGCAACCTTATACAGTCGCCTGCACCCGGCCCCCAGGAAAACTTTGAGGGAAAGCTTTTTGAGATCATGCGTTCGAGGGGTGATCTATAGGTCTACAAGATTGGTATAGCGCATCACATCAAGCACCGATTTAAAGGTATTTTCAGATACCTGCTGCAATTCTTCCCTGCGGAACCATTTTATTTCGGTAATATCCTCTTCTGTTTGCGGCACAGGCAAATCACTACCGCTGTAAAGCATCTCAAACCAGGAGGTTTTTTTCAGCGCCATGCTATCGTGAAAAGGGTAGGTATGATAAGTTGACAAAAGAGGGTAAACAATCTGTAAATCTTCCAGACCACATTCTTCCATCACTTCACGCCGGGCAGCCATTTCAAAGGTTTCATTATCATCGAGTTTACCTTTCGGCAGGTCCCACTTTCCCCTTCTTTTGATAAAAAGATAATCTCCCCCCGGGTTCCTCACCAAACCGCCTGCCGCATTTATTATGATGAAACAGGCACGAAAAGCATCTCTCAGTTCTTCTATGTCGTGATGGAACAGAAAAAGTGTATCAATCTTTTTCAACCGGCTGAAAAATCCTATCAATTCTTTCAGATCGTTTATGCTACGGTATTTGTAAAACAATCCGTATTTTACCTGGAAGTGTTTCGAAAACTCGTCGGTAAGAAATATCGTCCGGTCGTTAAAAAAAACTTTATACATTTGCGCTATGGGAAATTCAGAAAAACAAATAGCTAAATTACTGCTGCAAAGTAAGGCAATTAAATTAAATCCTGCAAAGCCTTTTCAATGGGCTTCGGGCTGGAAATCGCCTATTTATTGTGACAACCGCAAAACCTTGTCGCATCCGGAAATCAGGACTTTTATCAAAGAAGCATTTGTAAACCTTATAAGCGAAAAGTTTAAGGATACTGAAGCGATAGCCGGCGTTGCCACCGGTGCCATTGCTCAGGGGGCGCTTGTGGCAGATGCCATGAATCTGCCT
>JAFGPL010000113.1 GCA_016936215.1 Bacteroidales bacterium | reverse complement strand
GCCTGCTCCATTCGGACATAATAACCTCCGCTCAACAGGATTTCATCCGATTCAATCGTTATCTTTGAATCGAATGAACTGGTTATTTCCCCCCTGGCTACCAAAGGCGGGAGGTGTTGCTCAGACTCCCGTTTCAAATGCTCCAAAACATAATCAACAGGATAGCCAAGAGCTATAACCTTTTTCCCGATCAGATTGCCTGCAGGGGACAAATTGTTCAGGTTAACCGTGTCGCTGTATATATCCCTAGTCAGCCGGCAGATAGCTATGTCCGATTTACCTTGAGTATCGATAACCTCATCAACCAGGGCCATGATCCGATAACCGCCCGAAGGATTCTGTGTACATTTCAGCTCCGGTGAATGAATTGCCCAAGCCGGACAACCATCCATTGCCCTGATCACATGACCGGCTGTGGCAATATATTTTACCTGGTTAAAAGTCACGAGCACTCCACAGCCATATGAGGTCGTCCCTTTTCCTATTAAAGCTAAAGCGTTGTTCATGGCACAATAGTCTAGAAAGACGGCGCAAGAGCGCGCAAATATCCTGATCCGTCCAAATAAACCTGACCAGGTTGCAGCCCGGATGACGAACGGGGCAGACCGTGAAAAACTACCTCAACATAGCCATCGGCTGTGCCATGCAGATAAAGTGCACTACGTCCAGACTCAGTTGCTACATAAGCTTTATCGATCGTGTCATCGTAGAATAGCCGTATTTTCGTATATTGATTATGTATTAAAGCAAGTGCGTAATTTGTAAGTAAGGATTGATACCCTCCGTTCGGTGAATTATATCCAAAATATACGCCTGCGTTTGAACCCTCAATTCCATCATCCATAACTGCCACAAGTTGGTTGGATGAATTATAGAATTTTATGTTATTATCTGCGGAGTTCAACTCAATCCGTTTACCAGTTGTATTGCTCCTGATCCCTACGGAGCCATCGGCATTTACATAAAATCTTGGTGAGTGCATTGAACCATCCGACGCCAATGTAATCCCGGAAACAGAGAACCCATTTGCTGTACTTTTCGTTCCTGAGAAAATGGCTTCTGGTGAAAGATTCCAACCCCCAATTGCCCCCGAAGCAGCTAGACATTTTTTGCGATATGTTTTCATTTTTTTAGGATTAAGTGTTAATTTTCAGCATAGCACATTTAAGTGCCTCATTATTAAACATTAATTATTCTTTGGATTTCCGGGTTATCAGTAATGAAGTATGGTTCTGCCTTCAACCGGTTTAAAGCCTCAGAATTCTCTTTGATGTATTTCTTTGCGATTTCCGGCATATCCCTTACAAATCGTTTCGGTTTCTCTCCGGAAGCTTTCATTTTTCGATATTCAGCACCGCTCATAAGAATTGATGTAGTATAACATAGGCACCATGGATGCCACCCCCTGAAAACGAAGCTTGGCGGGTAATCTCCTTTCATGTGATCACAGATATCCGGCCTTGGGTGAGACCTGGAAAGATGAACACGAAAGCCTCTTATAAAATCAAGTTGTTGCCTTCGGGTATAATCGCTCATTCGGTATGCCCCGTTTATTTCGGTTGCAGCTAACCTGAGAGCGTTTCTGTAACTTGACCGATAAACACCCTGGCCGGGATGGTAATCCCTCGCCGTTTTGCTTAGTACGAGTTTTTCAGTCCCATTATTCAGCACTTCATTTTTCACCCTCCTGTATAGTCTGTCAGGGTCTTTAAGCAATTGACGGATATCCATTGCAACATAACTCGAACTCCGGCCTTGTATTATCCCCGTTCTTAAATATAACTCCAACTGAGTTTTGAAACCTTCCTTAATATTCCATACCCTGTCTGAAAGGTTGAGGCCCGCTTCGGTACGCTTTACGAATGCCTTTAAAGCCTCAATATTATGGCTGAAGTACTCTTTAAGTTCCGGCATTCCAATATTTCTCATATACTCCCGGACCAACTTGTCATTCTTTATATTTGCCATGGCCCAGCTTTTTGTCATACTATTTGCAATAATAACTTCCAACTGGCCTGAGACTTTGCTTAGAGTTTGATCGACAGCTTTATTCAATCGACGGTTCTTTTCAAATGTGAAAGCTTCAATGTCCTGTATTTTTTCAAGCAAAACAGCATTCACCAACCGGGGAATGGATTTATTCAGACATGCCCAAATAAGAATGAAAGCAGCATCAATATTATGCCGGTTTTCCTCTTCGTATTTTTCTTCAAGTTCCATAAATGAAGTTTTTGTTCAGCCTAAAAATCATTGAATTGCTGTTCTGTGATCTCAATTGCATCAAGTAAGGTTTCACTTGCCAGGTCACCGGAGGACTCAATAGGATAAGGTTTACCCCCTTTTGCTTTTGCAAAAAATTGCGTCTTATCTCCCGGAGGTACAATTTTCACTACAATATCCCGGAAATCATTCAGAACATAGGTTGTCTGGCCTTTTTTCAGTTTGCCAAGTACCTTTTGATAATCACTCATTGAATTCAGTTTTATTATCAGTTTGTAATTATAAGTTTAGTATAGATCAGGCCTGCACTTCTCGATGGTTTTTCTTTGTATTCTTGACAATTGCCAGTTCCATAAACATTGAAGGGTTAGGAGCTAAAAAGTTACCCTCTTCGTTATCCAGGTATCCAACATAGAGCCAAATGTCTGAGATACCAGGAATACCTAACTCTTTTGAATACTTCTCCAATTCATTGCTTGCTTTGCAATAATTGAATACTAAGTCATACAGCTTTTTATCCTCTGTCGTTTCAGCATAATACCGGTGTTTCTCCTTTATTGCCTCCTCCTCAGCCTTCGTAAAGACCGGTTCAGATCCCTTAAAATTAACAACAAACGGTTCCAATCTATGCTGATCACTTGAATATCTAAGGTTTTGCTTCACCTTTGTTAACGGCTTGCTAACGATCTCATAATACTCATCTATGTTAAAAGAGCTTGGTAGGCCTTTGGGAATGCCCAATGTTTTGGGATAATTTTTAACGATCAATTCGAACAGATAGATTTTTCCACCTTCTACCAGGCCGATATACACATCTTTGGAAAAATCCTCTTGAATTTTAAGTTGTTCATAGGCAACACGAAGCTCTTTAATTGATTCAGTCAATTGTTTACGGCGCTCTATCTCTTTCAG
>JAFGPL010000112.1 GCA_016936215.1 Bacteroidales bacterium | reverse complement strand
TTTCCCACCAAGCCGTAAAGCACGCAAAGATTTTTTCCCACCAAGCCGCAAAGCTCACAAAGTTTTTTTCTTAGTGTTCTTAGTGTCTTTGTGGGAGATTTTTTCCCACAAAGCCGCAAATTGTACAGATTTTTTTTTTAAGGCTCTATTTGTTTTTGTGGGATATGCATTTAAAAAAATGGATTACCTTGTAAGGAATTTTCCTTTTCATGAAGTCCTGAATAAAAAAACTGATTGCAATTGGAACTTAAAACTAAAAAGTCGGTGAATAACAATCCCTTGTTCCCGGATGAAGGCTCATTTAAAGATTTGTATTTCAGGTTCTTTTCAAAATTGTGCAGGTTTTCTTATTATATCACCGGTTCCAAAGAGCAGGCAGAGGAGATTGTTCAGAGTTTGTTTGCCAAACTTTGGGAACAGAGACAGACGCTTAGAATAGAATCGAAAATAGAAAGTTACCTGTATGTTTCGGTACGAAATGCCACATATGGTTTTTTAAAGAGCGATCATCACAAAAGACAACGGGAAACCCGCTATGCAGAAGAAAAACCTGAGGAGCATATTTTTGACAATGAAGCATTTTTAAATAAACTTCAGGAAGCTTTGAATGAGTTACCCGAACAGTGCCGGGAGATATATTGCATGAAAAACCTTGAAGGCATGTCGTATAAGCAGATTGCAGAAAACCTGGGTATTTCGGAAAAAACTGTTGATACTCAGCTTTACAGGGCGATGAAAAAGCTAAGGGAGAAAATGCAGAAATATAAAAATACGTTTTTCCAATAAATAAGATAAATCTTACAAAAGTACAATGATCAAGACCGACAAAACAGGCAGGATTAAAAAAATACTCTTCAGTTGTTTGGTATTTAGCGGGTTTATGACCTTTCCGTTATCTATTTTCAGTCAGACCGGAGATTCAGTACGGCTCGACATTTCTTTGATAAAAGCAGATATAGATTCCCTAATTTCAACATTACTAACCGTTCATCCTACGTTTGCCACTCATTATCGTCAAAATAACCTGGAATTAAAGATAGACAGCATCAAAAACAACCTTACCGGACCAATAGCGCCATTGGATTTTTACAGAATGATGCAACCGGTTATTGCAATTGACGGGCATACCACGCTTATTTACACCGGAGATGTTTACCCGAAAATTAAGAATCCTCTTTTCCCTTTTAAAGTTGTTATATATAATGATAAATTGTATATAAAGGAAAATCTATCTGAAAAACAAGCACTTACAAAAGGATCCATCATTGAAAAAATAAATGGGATACCTGCACAGAGAATTATTCAAAATATGATGAGGTATATGCATGGAGAAATGGATAATTATAAAACCAAATCACTCGAAAACAGCTTTCATATTTATTACAGGCTGATATACGGCTCGTTTTCAGATTTTATAGTAACATTAAATAATACTGATTATCATTTGAAAGGTACAGGCTGGAATGAATTCAAAGAGCCGGTTAAACCAAAATTTGAATTACGTTTTTACGATGATGATATAGCCTATTTGTATAAAAGGAGTTTCAAACCGCCGAAAGATTTTATACACTTTATGGATTCCGCATTTAAAGTAATATCCGAGAAACAAATCCAGTACCTGATTATTGATAATCGAAGAGGTGGTGGTTTAGGCGACATGGCTGATTCTTTATTAGCTTATTTTTCAGATAACCCATATAAACTATATGAAAAGAAAAGTACCAAAATAAGCCATTTGACTAACAATTATATTGAATCAAATAAATCTTTCGAGTTTATAAAAAACGGTTTTTTTGTTCAGGAATTTAATCCTCATCAACCTTTCAGAGTAAATCATTTCAAAGGTAATACATATATTATGGTTGGTGCATTATCTTATTCTCTTGGCACATGTTTCCCGGCATCTGCAAAATGTTATCAAAATGCAATCATTGTAGGTGAAGAAACCGGACAACCATTGTTGAGTAATGGAGATATTGATAAATTCAGATTGCCCAATACCGGTATAGATTGTTATTCGAGTTTATCTGTATATTATATGCCCTGTCACAATAATGACAAATTACATGGAGTAATTCCTGATTACATGATTACACCAACATTGGATGAACTTATTAATGATACGGATTATACGCTAAATTATACTTTGCAATTGATCAGAGAAAAAAGGAAGATGAATAATATTACGAACTGATATGGAAATGAATGAAAAAGCAATATATCTTATTAACAGGTTAGTAGCAGGAGAAATTTCCGAAGCTGAATCAAAAGAATTAAACCTGCTGATTGAGAACGGTGTTATAACCTCAGAAGAAATTGAAGATTTTAATCGCATATGGAATACAACTAAGCATTTTCCTGTTCCGGATTTTAATACCGAAAAATCTTATGAAAAGCTGTTTCAACCTAAGTTATACCCACATAGAAAACGTAACCGGATTTTTATCAATATTCTCAGGGTTGCTGCTATAATAGTTTTTGGAGTATTTATAGGTATTGGCATCAGCAGAATTTTTTCAGTAAAGCAGGAACGCTTTGTTGAAATAGAAACCAAAAAAGGTGATAAAATACACATCACGCTTCCTGAGGGAAGTGAAGTCTGGTTGAATTCGAAAAGTAAAATAAAATACCCGGTTCATTTTACCGGTACCAACCGATATATAGAACTTCTTGGCGAAGCCTATTTCAGGCTCGATTCCAGCGATTACAAACCGGTGATCATCAAATGCAACGGTACCCGTATTGTTGGCAGCATGGCAAGTTTTAACGCACGCACCGATTCTTCAGCAAAGAACATACAAATAACTGTTGAGACAGGTTATATTACACTTACCGATCCGATGTGGGACAACGAACAGATTGTGCTTGAGGCAGGATTTAAAGGTACAGTGGATGAAAAACTACCCTTGCTTATTGAGCAGAACCGTAATCCCAATTACCTTGCATGGAAAACAGGCAGACTGGTATTTGAAAAGGTGCCACTGGTTTATGTTGCGGAAACCATTTCGGATGTGTATGATGTGAATATTCAGGTTCAGGGTGAAGTCAAATACTGCTCCTATTCCAATGCATACAATAACAATGATATTGATAAAATCCTCAATGACCTGAAAAATCAGTTTAATACAAGCATATCCCGGGACAATAATATGATAATTATCAGAGGTAACAGTTGTAACATTTAATTTAATAAAAGAAAAATATGAAAAAAACAGTAATAATTCTATTAGGGATGCTTTTGAGTGTTTTGCAAATACATTCACAATGCGATCCGCGATTGAGTGTCAAAACTCCTGATGACCCAGCCCATTTTATCAAATCGTTTGACGCCTTTATGCCCGAAGAAAAGGATTCGGTCCTGAACTATACCCTGCTTCTGAAAAAAGGTGTGAATTATAAAATTGAGATTTTTGAAACTGATGATTACAGGCAGGGTGCCACCTACTCTCTTTACGAAGGTGACAAACTTCTTGCTGTGAATCATTCAGATAAAACAGGGAAAAGTTATCCTTCATATAATTTCAAATGCGGCAACTCGATGACATACAATATGATTGTAAGAAAAATAAATACAGGCAAATATTGTGCTTCGTGGGTCATACAGGAGGTAAAGGATTCAGGGGAAAAGCATTTTGAATTATCAGTACCCGACAAACCTGCTGAACCTGATAAAACAAATTTTATTATTGTGGAAACTATGCCTGAATTTATTGCGGGTAAAGGAGTGGAATCATTCAAGGATTGGATAAACGCAAACCTGGTGTATCCGAAAGAAGCACAGGATAATAAGATAAGTGGCAGGGTGTATATTAATTTCGTTGTTGACACAGATGGCTCGGTTACCGATGTCAAAGTAATCAGAGGGGTACATCCGGTTCTCGATAAAGCAGCCCTTGATCTGATTAAAAGTTCACCTAAATGGGAAAAGGCCGGGAAACAAAGGGGCCAGTCTGTACGTGTGGCATTTACCTTCCCGATTACATTTGAATTGTCTTCGAAATAGAATCATTTTTTTATACAGATTTTTAAACATTGATATTAAAGTCATCGAATTACTTCGGTGGCTTTTTTCTTTGGTATCAATGGTTTTTATAAAAAATACAGGTACTCAATAATAATATGTTAGAGAAATTAATTAATACCTTAAATCCGCAAGTTAAAAACTTGCAAGGGTAAAATATTATTTTAAAGGCAAATCTATCAATT
>JAFGPL010000111.1 GCA_016936215.1 Bacteroidales bacterium | reverse complement strand
TCAGTTTCGGCTGTTTCAGCAGCAACTTCTTCTGCTTCAGCTTTGGCTTCGGCCTCTGCCTGTTTAGCAGCTTTTTTGGCTACTTCCTGGGCTTTTGCTTCGTTTTTCTTTGCTTCAGCTTCCAGCCTTTTCTTTGCTTCATCTTCCTTAGCCTTGGTTAACTTCTGTTTGTTTGCCTGTAATTTGGTTTCTTTTTCATTTTTCCAGGCTTCAAACCGTTTTTCGGCTTCTTCTTCAGAGAAAGCACCTTTTTTTACACCTTCGAGCAGGTGTTTTTTATACATAACACCATTTGCAGATAATAGTGTCCTACAGGTATCGGTAGGTTGAGCGCCCTGTTGTACCCAATACAATGCTCTATCAAAATTAATTTCAATAGTAGCAGGATTAGAAACTGGATTGTACATACCAATCCGTTCGGTGTATCTACCATCACGTGGCGCCCTGCTATCTGCAATAACAATGTGATAGAAAGGCCTTTTTTTACGGCCTTGTCTAGTCAATCTGATTTTTAAGGGCATAATTCAATTAATTAATTTAACCTACGATTATTAAAGTTTAAAAATTTGAGTGTGCAAAGGTAAAATAATATTTTAAGAATTAAACAATTTGAAAATATATTTCCCTTATCATTCTCTAAAAGTTGGCATTTCAAACAGGGACATGATCAATCCAGATATTCTGTATATTATAATTACATTATTGCTTATCAATAAGTTATAAAGATAATGGTTTTTTTGTACTAATAATTAATTTCTGTATCTGTGAAATCAAAGAGTAACTTCTTTTGAGATGTTAAAATTTAAGTATATTTGCAACTCATTTTTAACCAGGTGAGGTTTGTGAAATTCTTATACACATCATATCAGGCTGCTTTTTACCTTATAAATTCCGCTAATTCTCATATCATTATCTATATTAATTCTAATGTCAAATTAAAATACATTAAAAATGATTAATTCTTTATTCTGGATTGTTCCTGTTGGCGCAGTGCTTGCGCTGATATTTGCCTATTTGTTTTATAAAGGAATGATGAAGCATTCCGAAGGCAATGACAGGATGAGGGAAATTGCCCAGTATGTGAGAGAAGGTGCAATGGCTTACCTCAAAAGGCAGTACAAAGTGGTAGGATTGGTATTTATTGTGCTGGTAGTTCTGTTGGCAGTACTGGCCTACTTCAGGGTACAAAACCCGTTTGTGCCTGTAGCGTTCCTTACAGGAGGTATTTTTTCGGGGCTTTGCGGTTACCTGGGTATGAAAACAGCTACCAATGCTTCGGCAAGAACTGCCCAGGGCGCTACCCAGTCATTAAACCAGGGCCTGAAAGTTGCCTTTCGCAGTGGCGCTGTGATGGGGCTTGTTGTGGTTGGATTTGGCCTGCTGGACATCAGCGCATGGTATCTGATTTTAACCAAACTGGTTTACACTGCCGAACATATGGCCAGCGGTCTTAACTGGCTGGGTCTGCAGTTTGTTCATGCAGGAACTACCGATCACGAAAAAATGATTGAAATTACCGCGACCATGCTTACATTTGGTATGGGTGCCTCTACCCAGGCGCTTTTTGCACGCGTTGGAGGTGGTATTTATACCAAAGCTGCCGATGTCGGGGCCGACCTGGTAGGTAAAGTTGAAGCCGGTATTCCGGAAGATGACCCGAGAAACCCTGCTACCATTGCCGATAATGTTGGTGACAATGTTGGTGACGTAGCCGGTATGGGCGCTGACCTTTACGAATCTTATTGCGGTTCGATACTTGCCACCGCTGCACTTGGCGCTGCGCTTCCCGGACTTGCCGGAGTAGACCAGGTATCTGCCGTAGTTGCACCTATGGTCGTGGCTGCGCTGGGTATTTTACTTTCAATCTTAGGTATCTACATGGTAAGGACCAAAGAATCTGCAACGCAGAAAAACCTGCTAAACGCGCTTCTGCTCGGAACGGGCGGCAGTTCATTGTTTATACTTATTGCCTTGGCAATTATGGCCTTTGCAGGATGGATTACATGGGGTATATTCGGCTCGGTTGTTGCCGGTCTGGCAGCAGGCGTGATAATTGGACAAGGTACAGAATATTTTACTTCGGATGAATACAAACCTACACGTGGCATTGCGAAGCAAGCCCAGCAGGGCCCTGCAACCACCATTATTGACGGTATCGCCGTGGGTATGTATTCAACCTGGATTCCGGTGGTAACAATTGTTGCAGGTATTATTGCCGCTTTCGGCTTTGCCGGCGGTTTCAATAATTTTGCAATGGGTGTTTATGGAATAGGTTTCGCAGCAGTAGGGATGCTTTCTACACTGGGTATTACCCTTGCTACCGATGCTTTCGGGCCAATTGCCGACAATGCCGGTGGTAATGCTGAAATGTCGCATCTGCCTGCTGAAGTCCGTCAGCGTACCGATGCACTTGATATGCTCGGAAACACAACTGCAGCAACAGGTAAAGGTTTTGCCATAGGTTCGGCTGCCTTAACTGCTATGGCATTGCTGGCCGCATACATGGAAGAAGTAAGACTGTGGCTTGGAAGAATAGCAGGTGAAGGTTTCAGGCAGGTCGGAGATGTATTGTTTTACAACGATAATATTCCTGTCTTGGAAGAAGGACAAAAGGCTATTAAGATTGCCACCGCGCATATTACCGATTTTGTCGAGGCATATAACCTTTCAATTTTCAACCCCATGCTTATAGGCGGATTATTCATCGGCGCCATGATGGCTTTTGTCTTCTGCGCCATGACAATGAAAGCCGTAGGTCGCGCAGCAGGTGCAATGGTTGATGAAGTAAGAAGACAGTTCAAAGAGATACCCGGAATTATGGAAGGCACTGCTACCCCCGAGTATGCAAAATGTGTGGCTATTTCCACAAGGGGTGCACAACGCGAAATGCTTGTCCCGTCTCTTCTGGCAATTGCTGTACCTGTGGTGATTGGTATTTTCATGGGTGTTGCAGGTGTTGTTGGTTTGCTGGCCGGCGGTCTTACCGCAGGTTTTACCCTTGCATGTATGTTGAACAATGCAGGTGGTGCTTGGGACAATGCCAAGAAATTTATTGAAAAAGGCAACTACGGCGGAAAAGGCAGCAGCGCCCACAAAGCGGGTGTTGTTGGCGATACGGTGGGCGATCCTTTTAAAGATACTTCAGGACCATCGCTGAACATCCTTATTAAGCTTATGACAATGGTTTCTGTTGTTATGGCAGGTTTAACGGTTACTTTTGGGTTACTTGCAGCTTAAGAAACAATAATGATAAAACAAAAAATCCCTTTGTAGTAATACAAGGGGTTTTGTTTTTTAGGCCGGTCAGCCTTATAGCATCTTCCCGTCCTGCATTTTGAGCATACGGTCAGACATGGCTGCCAGTTCTTTATCGTGTGTTACGATCACAAAAGTCTGGTTATATTTATCGCGTAACTTAAAAAACAACTCGTGTAGTTCGGTTTTATGCACGGTATCAAGATTACCTGAAGGTTCATCGGCCAGTACAACCGAAGGATTGTTGATGAGGGCGCGCGCAACTGCCACGCGTTGCTGTTCACCGCCTGAAAGTTCATTGGGTTTATGGTCAAGGCGATGGTCAAGCTTAAGAAAACCCATAATTTCCCTGGCTTTCTTTTCGGCTTCTGTTTTGGGAATTCCTCCAATAAATGCCGGTATACAAACATTTTCAAGGGCAGAAAATTCCGGTAACAAGTGGTGAAACTGGAAAACAAAACCAATATTACCATTTCTGAACCGTGCCAGTTGCTTGTCTGTTAACCTGCTTATATTTAAACCATTAAATGTTACATCGCCAGAAGTTGGTTTCAGCAACGTGCCAATAATTTGCAGCAGTGTTGTTTTACCAGCTCCGCTGGGGCCCACAATGGTTGCTATTTCACCCTTATTAATGGTAACACTGATATTTTTCAGCACCTGTAATTCGCCGAATGATTTTGATATACCGGCAACTTCAATCATAAAAGTTACATTTTTATATAAAGCAAATATACGTATAAGCAATATACTGCAAAAAGCATGGTGCCCTTTAAACGTGTAAGTTTTCCAGGGTTAAATGGCAAAAGAAAAACAAACAGAAGCACAGCTACGCCCAGCATCCAGTAAATATCAAAGTTTATTGTTGCGGCAGGAATTACTATCTTTTTTATTATAGCCGTAATCCCCAATACACCCAGGATATTAAAAATATTTGAACCTATAATGTTCCCGATGGAAATATCCATTTCTTTTCTGAAAGCGGCAATTACAGAAGTGGTAAGTTCCGGAACACTTGTGCCAAAGGCAATTAGGGTGATTGAAATTACACGCTCGTTAACGTGAAATTTTTCGGCAATAATTACGGCATTCTTTACCAGCAGGTCAGAACCAAAAGCAAGCCCGGCAGAAGAAACCAATACAATGATAAATGATAATATTGGGGAATAGTCAGGTGTTTCAATGTCAATATTTTCAAGTAGTTGCCTTTTGCGGGACTGATGAACAAGGAGTATAATATAACCTGAAAGCAGGGAAACAAAAATCAGGCCTTCGAAAAACTGAAGATAACCGTCAAGTATAAAAAGAAAAAAAAGAATACTTGCAAACATCATAAAACTCCAGTCAAAAACAATACTTTTTCTTTTTACCACAACGGGAAATATTACAGATGTTAACGCCAGTACCATGGCAATATTTACAATATTGGAACCCACAACATTTCCGATAGAAATACCGGGATGGTTTTCAATTGCTGCCATCACACTCACAAAAAGTTCAGGGGCTGATGTGCCGAAAGCAACAACTGTTAATCCCACCACAAGCCGGGAGACTTTGTACCTGAGTGCGATTGAAACGCTTGATTTTACAAGGTATCTGCCACTGGTGATAAGAAAAATGAAACCGGCCAGGAGCAATAGGTATTCCTTCATCAATCAGGGATGTTTAGTTGATTATTTGTAAAAACAAAATGATTTAACCGGAAATATTTTTCTTAAGGTCATTGATATCATTATTTATCTCTTTTGAGTTTTCATTTATTTCCCGTTTTATGTCATCGGTTGCTTTTTTAAATTCCCTTAACCCTTTACCGAGCCCTTTGGCAAATTCGGGTATTTTTTTCGATCCGAAAAGCAACAGAACTGCCAAAAATATAATTAGTATTTCTTGTCCGCTTATAAACAGCAAAGTGTTCATAGTTGAAATATGGATGAAATGCAAATATATAAAAAAAGAGGCTGTGTAAAAAGCCTTTTTTTAACACGATTTGTCATGTTGAGCGATAGCGAAACATCTCATATTCTGTAATATAGATTACTCCCTTCGGTCATGAGAAAAGGTTCTTCACTATCGTTCAGAATGACAAAAGAAGTGACTTTTTACACAGCCTCTTGCAATATTCAAAAAGAGCCGGTTAGGTTTTAACCTTTCTTTGTAATTCTTTTTAAAGTATCGTAAACAACAGGTGTTGCAACAAACAGCGAAGAGTATGTACCCACACCTATACCAATCAGCATGGCAAATACAAAACCCTGGATGCTTTCACCGCCAAAGATGAAAATGGTAAGCAACACCACCAGGGTGGTCAAAGAAGTATTGATGGTCCTTGACAATGTACTGTTCAGCGCGAGGTTCATCATTACAGACCTTTCCATTTTCGGGTGTAGTTTGCGGTATTCCCTGATACGGTCGAACACAATTACCGTGTCGTTTACCGAATAACCGACAACAGTAAGTATTGCCGCAATAAACGACTGGTCAATCTCAAGGGAGAAAGGCATCAGCCCGTACAACAGTGAAAATACACCAAGTACTATTAATGTGTCGTGCAATAATGCAGCTACTGCACCCAGTCCATATTGCCAGTTCCTGAACCTCAGGAATATGTAAAGGAACATGAAAACCAATGAAACCAACAAAGCAACAACAGCCTGTCTCTTAATATCATCGGCAATGGTAGGGCCTACTTTTTGTGAACTTCGCCAGTAGGTATCGTTGAACTGGTCGAAGGTTACATCATCGCCCAACACCGGCCGGAGCGCGGTATAAATCGTCTGTTGTATCTCATCCTCAACGGTTTCGCTATCATCCTCAATTCTGTACCTTGTGGTTATCCTTATCTGGTCATCGGAACCAAAGGTTATAACTTTCGGACGCTCCTGCAGGGTATTCTCAAGCAGGCCGGAAATTTCAGCAGGTTTAACGCTTTGTTCGAATTTAATAATATAATTTCTTCCACCAACAAAGTCAACACCCTGGTCGAGGCCGCGGGTGAAAAGTGAGCCCAATGCTACCAGCAGTACCAAACCTGAAACGACATAGAATGTTTTTCTGAGCCCAATAAAGTTTATTTTGGTATTCTTGAATGCACCTTCGGTGAAAGGGGTAGAAAATGTAAGGGTTTTGTTTCTGTCAAGAAAAGCTTCAAATACCAGCCGGGTAATAAATATGGCTGAGAAAAGCGATGTAAGGATACCTATGACCAATGTGGTTGCAAATCCTTTGATTGGGCCGGTTCCGAGAACAAAAAGGATAACACCTGTGATAAGCGTTGTAAGGTTACCGTCAATAATGGCAGAATAAGCGTTTCTGTAACCATCTGCAATGGCCATACGGATTCCTTTGCCGCCGGCTACCTCTTCGCGTATTCGTTCAAAAATAAGCACATTTGCGTCCACCGACATACCAATGGTAAGCACGATACCGGCAATACCCGGCAGTGTAAGGGCGGGGCCGAGTGAGGCCAGCACCCCGATGAGGAAAAACATGTTGGCAAGCAGGGCAATATCGGCCACCATACCTGCACGGCGGCTGTAATAAAATACCATGTAAAGCAGGATAACCATGAAAGCCACTAAAAATGAGTTAAATCCCGATTTCACAGACTGGCGTCCAAGCGAAGGCCCAATAACCTCTTCCTGGATGATCTTACAACGTGCCGGTAATGTACCTGATTTTAAAAGGTTGGCAAGGTCTTGTGCTTCTTTCGGGGTAAAATTTCCTGATATTTCTGTGCTTCCGGCAGTAATTTCTTCTCTTACAACGGCGGCCGAATACACCAGGTCGTCCATTGCAACAATAATCTCTTTGCCGACATTGTTTTGGGTGATCAAAGCCCATTTTTTGGTGCCTTCGCCGTTCATGTTCATAGAAACGTTGGCCGTGCCGCTATATTGATCAAATCCGTCCCTGGCGCTTACAATAACATCACCGTCAAGGGGGGCCTTACCATCGCGCCCGGTGATCCTTATGGCGTGCATATCGTAAATGTCGGTCAGTTTTTCAGTTTCAGGGTCTTCAACAGGAATTGCAGACCAGAAATATTTGAAGTCTTTAGGAAACACGCCCCGTTGAAGTGCTATTCTCATCAGCCTGTTCACTTTGGCTGTATCGCGGTAATGGGCACGTCCGATCCTGCTGCCGGGTATCAGCTCGTTGGCTGTGGCATATGGGGACAAAACTGCGAAAAGCGGGAAATTTTCATACATTGAAGCCTCAGACAATGAATCAATGGCTGATGTATCGCTTTCAAGCTGCGAGATAAGAGATAGTTCTGAAGTGTCTTCAATATTAGCAGGAGATTCCGTATTTTCTTCTACTTCCTGCAAAAGACCTGATTCTGTATTAGTTTCCCGGCTTTCTTCAGCGGCAAGTTTCTCTTTTTCAAGTTCCTTCTCTGCATCGAGATATTGCTTAATTACTTTGTTGGCTTCAATAAGGTTGTTGTAAATCTCAAGGTTATTATATGTTTCCCAGAACTCAAGCCTTGCGGTCCCCTGTAAAAGTTTTTCAACCCTTGCTTTGTCTTTGACACCGGGCAGCTCAACAAGTATGCGTTCACCTCCTTCGATGCGTTGTACATTGGGTTGTGCAACACCAAAATGGTCTATACGAGTGCGGATAATGTTGAATGAGTTATTAACAGCGCTTTCGGTTTCCTCTTTAATAACTTCCAGTACCTCATCATTGGTTGAGTTGTAATTGATTTTCTCCCGCAACTGTGGTGTCATGAAAACATTGGCAGCCATTTGTGCATCGGAATTAATCTCCTTCCAGGCACGGCCAAACAGGTCAACAAAATTGCCTTCAACTTCCTGTTGTAACTCTTTTGCCCTTGCGATAGCCTTGTTGAAAGTGGTATCCTTGCTGTTGTTGGCCAAAGCACGTACAACATCCTCTGCCGATACTTCAAGTATCACGTTCATACCCCCCTGCAGGTCAAGGCCGAGATTTATTTCTCTTTCGAGGCATTCTTTGTAGGTATATTTTCTCAACCCAAAGAAATTGTAGACGACTTCACCTGAAATGGAATCCAGGTATTGTTGCCTCAGCACAGGATCACCCTGGGCATATTTGACGGCATCGTTTCTAACCTGGTAGGTTTTTACTGTAAACCAAAGCTGATAAACACAAACAAGAGCAAGTGCTATTGCCAGGGTCCATATGGCTCCTTTATTTCGCATTTTCGTATTATTTTATTATTTGTATAAGTTTTTAAACAAGTGGCGCAAATATAATTAAATTTTAATAATAAACTAAATGGAATGGATTTGTATAAAGGGAAATGTCACCGGTGGTTGTGGCTTAAGATGTGAAGTACTTTCTCCTGATAAGTCGAACATCACTCATGTATACTGTAAAGAGGATGTTTATATGATACAGCAGCCCTGAGTTTTTTAACTATTTGACTCATTTCTGCAGATGTATGTCTTGGCCTCTGCAGGCTGTCAATCATCATGCTATGGTTTTGAAGGAGCATGGGGTACCAGTCGCCCGGGTCAGGCAGGTCATCTTTGAACCTTGGAATGATATGGAGGTGCAGGTGATCAATGGTTTGCCCGGCTTCAGGTTTTTCCTGGAGGGTCCAGTCAAACCCCGTGGTTTTAAACACATATTCTAATAACCGAGTGACCAAACGGCAAAAATTTACCAGCTCATTTAATTCATCTTCAGAAAGATGCATGATGCTTACGAAGTGTTTTTTTGGTATTACAAGCGTATGTCCGGGCAATACCGGTGCAATATTGTAAATGGCCAAAAAGTTCCTGCTTTCCATGAAAGCTGTATCATTTACAGCAGGCAGGCAAAAAGGGCATGGGGCGGCTTTCGTCATATCTGAAGCTTTAGAATCTTACCTTATAAATATAGCACGATGTCTTTAAGTTCCTTTCTTGTCTTTACACTCTTTTTTACATATCCCGTTGATTGATAACCAAGCGGTGTGATGGCAAAAACTACTTCATCGTCTTCAAGTTGTAAAGCATCCCGGAGTAAAGCAGGATTAAAAGCCGCGATCCAGCATGTTCCGATGCCTTCGTTTTCTGCAGCCAAAATCATATGGTCCATGGCAATGGTAAGGTCGGTTTCAATAGCGTTGTAACTGTCATAACTTCTCACCCAGGACTCTTCTTTGCGCCCGGCCACTATGAGTATATGCGGGGCATTTTTAAACCAGTCTCTGTGATAACAGGTTTTTACCTTGTTCAGAATTTCCGGGGTCGAAACAACGATGAAAGTCCACGGCTGACGGTTTGCAGCCGATGGCGCTAAACGTCCGGCTTCAAGAATGCGCTCAATAATTTCCCTTCTTACCTTTCGCTCCGGGTCATAATCACGTACACTTTCACGTTGCCTGATTAATTGATAAAATTCCATCACCTGAATATTTTTTACAAACTTAATGATTTATGGCTCTTATTAAAAATTGGACAGATCAACTTTTTTACGCTGTCAAATATCATGTTTAGAACTTATTTTTTTGATTAATTTCAGCCTTTGATCACTTGTAATTCTGTAACTATGACCACAAAAAGAAATGCAATAATTATCGGTGCCGCAGGCAGGGATTTTCATAATTTCAATACTTTTTTCAGGAATAACCCGGGTTATAACGTAATTGCTTTTACAGCCGCCCAGATACCCGATATCAACGACCGAAAATATCCGCCTGAATTAGCCGGCGAACTATATCCCGACGGTATCCCTATCTATGCTGAAGGTGAACTTGAAGATTTGATTAAGAAGCATCATGCAGATGTTTGCATCTTCTCATACAGTGACATTCCCTATCAAAGGGTTATGAACATCGGGGCAAGGGTGAATGCGGCCGGCGCCAACTTTTTGTTACTCGGGCACCGCGAAACCATGATTAAAAGCTCAAAACCGGTGATAGCCATTGGTGCTGTAAGAACGGGTTGCGGTAAATCACAGACCTCGAGAAGGGTAATTGAAATCTTAATGAACAAAGGATTTAAAGTGGTGGCTGTCAGGCATCCGATGCCATACGGTGATTTAAGAAACCAGGTTGTTCAGCGGTTTGCCTCGGTAGACGACCTTCATAAACATAACTGCACCATTGAAGAAATGGAGGAGTATGAACCGCACATCATGCGGGGCAATGTGATATACGCGGGTGTTGATTACCAGGCTATCCTTGATGCAGCCGAGAACGATCCGTCTGGTTGCGATATTGTTCTATGGGACGGTGGTAACAACGACTTTCCTTTTTATCGGCCCGACCTGATGATTACCGTAGCTGATCCTCACCGTGCCGGGCATGAACTTTCGTATTATCCGGGAGAAATTACCCTGCGTATTGCCGATGTAGTGGTAATTAATAAAATTGACAGCGCAAGTCCTGAAGATATTCAGACAGTTCGTGACAATATACATAAGGTAAACCCCAGTGCGCTTATTGTAGATGGCGCTTCACCCATCTCTGTTGATAAGCCCGAATTGATCAGGGGCAGGAGATGCCTTGTTATTGAAGATGGACCCACTCTTACCCACGGAGAAATGAAAATCGGTGCAGGCACTGTGGCTGCCATGAAGTGGGGTGCTTCCGAATTAATAGATCCCAGGCCTTATGCAGTTGGAAAAATTGCAGAAACCTTTCAGACATATCCGGGAATAGGGACCCTTCTTCCCGCCATGGGTTATGGAAACCAGCAGATAAAAGACCTTGAAAAAACAATTAACAATACCCCCTGTGATGTGGTGGTAATCGGCACGCCCATAGATCTTAACAGGATTATTAAAATCAATAAACCAACGGTGAAGGTGAACTATGAATTGCAGGAAATAGGCAAGCCCAACCTTGAAGATATCCTTGATGAATTTGTTAAAAAATTGGGTGATTATAAGAAATAGATTCAACAATGTGTTGAATTTGTTGGTACCGAAGGTGGGACTCGAACCCACACAGTGTTGCCACCACTGGATTTTGAGTCCAGCGCGTCTACCAATTCCGCCACTTCGGCATTATTAATCAGAACGTTGTGTTATTAACAATGAATCAATATCAATTGTTAAAATTGGTTTGCGAAGATAATGAATAGTTGTTGACGAACAAAATAATATACTCAAATCGTTAAAATTAAGTGCCGACATTTGTAACTTTGCAATATAATTTTTTGAAAATAAAACAGTAACATATTTTTCCAATTAAATTAACACAACAAAATTGATTTTAAATTGTTTAACCTGCAGGCATAAGTTTAATTAACTCATATTTAGTTTTTTAGAGATTTGAAGTTTTTAAACGGGAGCACAATGGTTGTTAATATTTTTTTAAAATCTTTCTTCGCCTTTTTTGTTTTTAAACAGCGAATTATTAAGAAACTTTACCTGGGATTTTTTAATTATCAGTTATTCAAATCTTTAAAACAGTGAGTTGATAAGTCGCCTCAAATGTTGAAAAATACAAGGGTTTACGGGTTGCACAAATTTTTTTCAGGTAGTAAATTGCATCACCGTCTTTTTAAAAATCCGGGGTTAAATATCCCGCAAGTATCCAACATTATAAATAAGGTTAGACAATGCAAACAGAAGAAATGAACACTAAGAAAATTGTTGTTGGGACAGAAAGCCCTAAAATGGAGGAAATGAAAGTGGCAAAGGAAAGTGCTAAAAAGACCTATACTTACGAGGAGGCGCTGAAAAGCTCCATGGAGTATTTTAAAGGTGATGAGCTGGCAGCGACCGTGTGGATAAGCAAATACGCCCTGAAAGATTCTTACGGCAATCTTTTTGAAGCAAATCCAGACCATATGCACCGAAGACTTGCGAAAGAAATATACCGGATTGAAAAGCGTTATCCGAACCCGATGCCTGAGGAGACCATTTTTGAACTCCTTAAGGATTTTAAGTACATCGTGCCACAGGGAGGGCCTATGACAGGTATAGGCAATAATTTTCAGATTGCCTCTTTATCGAATTGTTTTGTTATTGGTAATGATGGGCCTTCGGATTCATACGGGGCCATTATGAAGATAGATCAGGAGCAGGTGCAGCTTATGAAACGCCGTGGCGGGGTGGGGCACGACCTCACACATATCCGGCCAAAAGGTAGCCCGGTGCTTAACAGCGCCCTTACATCCACAGGAGTTGTACCATTTATGGAACGTTTTTCAAACTCTACCCGCGAAGTAGCCCAGGATGGCCGTCGTGGGGCACTTATGCTCAGCATCTCGGTAAAACACCCCGATGTAGAACAGTTTATTGATGCCAAGCTTCAGAAAGGAAAGGTTACGGGTGCAAATGTATCGGTGCGTATAGACCACGAGTTTATGGAAGCTGTTGTACAGGGGAAACCCTATATTCAGAAATTCCCTGTTGATTCCGATAAACCTGTGATTACCAAAGAAATTAATGCCCGCCAGCTTTGGAAAAAGATCATACATAACGCGTGGCTTTCGGCAGAGCCGGGGATACTTTTCTGGGATACGATCACTTCTGAGTCGGTACCCGATTGCTATAAAGATTTTGGTTTCAAAACCGTTTCTACCAACCCTTGCGGTGAAATCCCATTGTGTCCTTATGATTCCTGCAGGTTGCTGGCTATCAATTTATACGGATATGTTGATCATCCGTTTACAGAACGGGCAAAATTTGACTTTGACCTGTTCAAAAAACATGTGCATTATGCCCAGCGCATGATGGATGATATTATAGACCTTGAACTTGAAAAAATTGATGCCATTCTTGAAAAAATAAATAAAGATCCTGAAGAAGCTGAAGTTAAACGGGTTGAACGTAAGCTTTGGGAAAACATTCGCCTGAAAGCAGAGGAAGGACGCAGGACCGGTATTGGTATTACCGCAGAAGGGGACATGTTGGCTGCGCTTGGATTAAGGTACGGCAGTGAAAATGCCACTGACTTTTCTGTTGAGGTACAAAAAACCCTTGCCATAGAAGCCTACAGGTCATCTGTTGAAACGGCAAAGGAACGCGGCCCTTTTGCCATTTACGATTCCCAGCTCGAAAAAGACAACCCGTTTATCCTGCGGTTAAAAAATGAAGATGAACAGTTTTATCGTGACATGCTGAAATACGGGCGCAGGAATATCGCCCTTCTTACCATTGCCCCGACAGGCACCACAAGCCTTATGACCCAGACTACATCGGGTATCGAACCGGTTTTCCTCCCTGTTTATAAACGTCGCAGAAAGGTAAACCCCAATGATGCTTCGGTGAAAATATCTTTTACCGATGAGGTTGGTGACAACTGGGAAGAGTACAATGTATTCCATCATAAGTTTCTCACATGGCTTGAGGTGAACGGGTACGACACACACGAGGTACAAAACAGCAACGATGAGCAGATACAGGAACTCGTAATAAAATCACCTTATTATAAAGCCACTTCCAACGATGTTGACTGGTTAAGCAAGGTAAAAATGCAGGGTGAAATACAGAAGTGGGTAGACCACTCTATCAGTGTAACCATTAACCTGCCAAAAGACACAACCGAAGAACTGGTTGACGAGCTTTATGTAACAGCCTGGAAAAGCGGTTGCAAAGGTGTTACCGTATACCGCGACGGTTCAAGGGTTGGCGTTTTGGTCGGAAATGACAAGAACGGTGAAGAAGAAGAAGCAAAAAAATATAAACGTCCTCTGGTACTTGATGCTGAAATCATCAGGTTCAATAACAGCGAGGAGAAATGGATTGCCTTTGTAGGCCTTAAGGATGATAAGCCATACGAAATTTTCACCGGTATGGCCGACGAGGAAATGTTCCCGATTCCCAAGTCAATCACCAAGGGTAAAATCATCAAGACCCGTGATGAAAACGGTATCTCAAGGTATGATTTTCAATATATTGATAAATATGGTTACCGGAATACCATTGGCGGATTGTCGCACATGTTTAACAAGGAATTCTGGAATTATGCCAAACTTATTTCAAGTGTTTTACGGCATGGCATGCCTGTGAGGGAGGTGGTAAACCTTGTATCGTCTTTACGTCTCGACAGCGCTACTATTAACACCTGGAGAAACGGTGTTGAAAGGGCATTGAGAAAGTATATTCCCAACGGTACAAAAGCACGTAAAGGACTGGTTTGTGAAAACTGTGGTTCTCATAACCTTGTATATAAAGAAGGTTGCCTGATGTGCAACGACTGCGGAAATTCTAAATGCGGGTGATAATGCCGGATAACGTTGATCTTTAAGTACTCTCTCCGAATTCTGAGGGAGTCTTCAAAAAAAACACCTGTATATTTCTCATAATGATTTTTGCTTATAATAAAAAAAGCCCTGAAAAGGGCTTTTTTTTTACGCGGTGAGGGGGGGATTCGAACCCCCGGTACCCTTACGAGTACGGCAGTTTAGCAAACTGCTGGTTTAAGCCACTCACCCACCTCACCGGATGATCAGATTAAATGATGAATAAAATATTTTGAAGAACTTTTAGCAGCCATTTAATCCCGAACTGAAGGAAATGGTATAAGCCACTCACCTATTTTTCCAAAAAGATATACAAAAAAACACTTTTGGATTAAGTTGCACAAAAGTATAAAATCAAATTACAAACACAAAACATTAAAAATAAAAAAGAATTTATAAAAAGTGATTTTGAAGAATTCTTATTAGTGAATAGAGTGAATTTAGAACAATGATCAGTTTAAATTATATCTGCAATATTTTTTAATGATTGAAATAAGCTCGTTGGCAATAATCGGTTTGCTTAGATAGTCGTCAAATCCGCAACTAAGATACAGGTCTTTATCCCCGTTGAAAACACAGGCTGTCTGAACAACCACAGGAAGATTTTTCCTGATCTTTCTGATCTCCCTCAATGCTTCACAACCATCAATACCCGGTAGTTTATAGTCCATTAAAACCAATTGTACATCTTTATCCGATTTGCATATTTCAATGGCCTTTTCACCATCGTTTACAATAAGAAATGGCTTAATATTTTCTTTTTCAAAAAGTTCTCTAAACAGTTCACAACTTACAATATCATCCTCAACAACGAGTATCAAATTATTTTTCATCTTTAAAAATTTTAGCGAATTTATGGTATATAGTATTTAAAGGCAATTAAGAATGAACTGAAATATTAACAATACCGTTTAAAACTTTAAAAAAGTATGATTTTATAATTACCTTCGTTTTTATTTTAAGTTTTGTTTATTTTTTCAGGTTCAATAGTTGAATGATATAATAACAGATGCTTATTACCTTAAAAACTAAAACTGATCATTCTGAATAATATGAGCGCAGAAATTGAAAAGCGGACCTCATTTTATGGCACTGAGCCTACCGATACTGACGGCTTTGCCAGCATTATTCAGTCATTCCTGCTTCCCGAAGAAGATTTATTTCAACTGCTTTTTTCAGAGCATTTTATCTTTTATAAACCCAGGTTTAAATCTTCAGGGGATTTTTACTGGCTAACCACGAAAAACCAAAAAATCTTTGTCGCGGTTGGCGATTCTACTGGTCATGAAGTTCATGGTGCTTTGGTAAGTATGGCAGGGATGTATTTTTTAAATGAAATTGTTTATAAAGAAGGCAAAGAAAATTCAGATGAAATAATTGAACTGTTAAGGGAAAAACTGATACAATGTTTTCAATATAATCCTTTAAAAAACCTTTTTCAGGAAACCATAGATATTTCGTTGTGTGTAATAGACCGCGAAAAAATGGAAGCACAGTTTACCGGTGCCTATAATTCATTATATGTTATCTCAAATAATAATCTTGAAGTTTACAGGGCCGACAGGATTGCGGTTGGTTACCCGAACAAAGAGAATTCATTTTTTACCAGGCAGAATTTTTCAATCAGTCCCGGTGATGTTTTCTATATGTTTACAGACGGCTACAGCGACCAGTTTGGGGGAGAAAACCGGAAAAAATTTATGAACAAAAGGTTTAGCCACCTTTTACTAAATATCTACCAAAATTCTATGGACAAGCAAAAGGAATGGCTTGAAAAAAATCTTGCAGAATGGATGCAGGACAATGCACAGGTTGATGATATAACTGTTATAGGGTTTAAAATATAATTATTTGATTTAGGATACCAAAGGTTTACGCAAGTTCGATGTGTACAATTTTTTTTAATTCGAAAAATTCTTCCTGAAAATAAGCGCTGATATTAAAAACATTGCAATTGTGTTTCACCTTCTTAAGTTCCGCATCAATATCACCTCCCTTAAGGTACAATATTCCATTTTTCAATTCATTAAACCCTTTGTTACTGATTTTACCGGCAGACCATGATAAAAATTCAGGCAGGTCGGTAACAGCCCTGCTTACTGCAAAATCAAATTTCCCGTTTATTTTTTCTACCCTCGAGACAAGGGTTCTGCAGTTTGACAATTCAAGTTCTTTGATTACTTCGTTCACTACCCTGATTTTTTTAGCAATGGAATCTGCAAGAACAAAATCAACTTCGGGGAAAAATATGGCAAGGGGTATACCCGGAAATCCCCCTCCGGTGCCTGCATCCAATACTTTTGTCCCTTTCTTAAAACGCACAATGCAAGCAATGGCAAGTGAATGCAGCACATGGTGCAGGTAAAGCTGATCAATATCTTTTCGCGATATTACATTGATCCTGGAGTTCCAGTCCCGATATATTTTATCAAGTTTTGCAAACCTGTCTGTCTGAACTTTATCCAGGTCTTTGAAATATTTTAATATGATGTTCATCCTGCAAGAAAAAAATTCTGAGAATCCTCAGGATTTTTTAAAGAGGTTACATTTTTCCATTAACAGTTTTCAGAATATTGGCCAGAAGCTCCCTTGCCCTGAAAAGCTGAGCCTTCACAGTACCAATAGGTAATTCAAGCTCTTCGGCAATTTCTTCATACGAAAGCTCATTGAAATATCTTAATTCAATAAGTTTTCTGTACCTCGGTTTAAGTTTGTCAACAACCGAACGCATCATTTTTACTTTCTGCTCATTAATCATGGTCTCCTCCGGGTCCATTACTGGTGCCTGAATGTCAATGCTGGCTTTTTCGTGTTCGTCGTCATTCTGGTCGAGGGAGACGTGGTTTGCTTTTCGTTTTCTTATAAAATCTATGCAATTGTTGGTGGCTATTTTAAACAACCAGGTGCTGAATGCATAATTAGGGGCATATTGCTGTATATTCTTAAATGCTTTGCCAAAAGCTTCAATGGTAAGGTCTTCGGCGTCGCTGGCGTTGTTTACCATTTTGAGCAACATATAATAAATCGCATCACGATATCTTCCAAGCAATTCCGCGTATGCCTTCTGGTCTCCATTATTTGCCCTCTGTACCAGAATAAAATCCCTCTGTGCTTTCTCCGATAAATTGGTATTTACTTCCATTGCTTTCGCCTCTTGAATCTTAATCGTATTGAAATGTATAGGAAAAAATTTATGAATAAAGAAAAAATATCATAAAAAAGTGAAGATAGTAACAAATTCTTCTCATTCAAAAGCTTCATTGCTTTTTTTAAACTTATCATCTGCAAGGTAAGCCTTAAACCAAAGGCGGCTGTTACGTATTCTGAAAAAGGGAAAAAAGATGTTAATAAAACAAAAGACGTGTAATAAATCAACCGGCTGAAAGATTCACCACCGAGCATTAGTTTATGCTTAAACCTGTATCTTGGCGCTGTGGTAAGATGCCTTCTTTTCTGTTTGACCCAGCCTTTCAGCGTGGTTTCGGAATTAGTGCGTGTGTGGCTTTCGTGTGAAAACTCAATTGCTGTATTTGTTCCATTGGCTGTTTCGCTTATAAACAGGTCATCGTCGCCGGACAAGAGATGATGATGACTGGCAAACCCTTTATTGGCAAAGAAAAGCGATTTGCGGTAAGCCAGGTTCCTGCCTACGCCCATATAAGGATTACCCGTAAGCGCATAGCTAAAATATTGTAAGGCGATAACCAGGGTATCATACCTTATATAGTTGTTTAACAGTCCTTTTTTGCGGTAATGGCCTCCATAACCAAGTACAATTGATTTTTCATCCGAAAAGTTACGTTGTATGGATGATATCCATTGGTTACCGGCTGGTTTGCAATCGGCATCAGTGAGCAATAGTAATTCGTATTTTGCTGCCTTGATGCCAATGGTCAATGCAAGTTTTTTGCCATGTGAAAACTTTTTATCCTCGTTAATGCTTGTTGTTCGTAAATGGTTGAATTTTTTCAGGTATTTTCCTAATACTTCGTCTGTATGGTCTTTCGAACAGTCATTTACTACTATTACTTCATATTTGGGATAATCCTGGCTTAATATTTCAGGAAGATTGATATCGAGGTTATCTGCTTCGTTTCTTGCACAAATAATAACAGAAACAGGTTCCTGTTCGATATTCGATGCAGGTTTTTTATAAAAAATAAAACGTGAATATATGCCGGTATAATATATCAGTTGTGTTAGCAAAGAGGCAAAGAAAACAACCAGCAATACTATCTCTTTGTTAGTAGTAAGAAAATCAAGCACATTCACCTTTACATCATGATTTAATCTGAAACCACAATGATATTAAAGTTTTTTATGCTTTGCAAATCGGGTTATCAAACATCCGAATTATTAGTTTAATTGGAAAACCCCGGTGCTTTATGAAAGATATTATTTTATCGCGATTTCCACCGGATTTGCCTCCGAAATCCTTAAAGGGAAAATGGTATTGATTGCTGATTTCTTTTCTTCATCAAGAGATTCATAATGTAAATTAAAGTATTTCAACGATGCCTTCTCCCTGAGTTCGTTATAGGCTGCCGTTAATTCGTTTTGAACAGCCACATAGGCAGCATATTTTGTTCCACAGTCGTTTTGTAATGAAATTACATGATAGGGGGTAAGACAGGCCTGCCCAAACATAGGAACATCTCGAAATTCTTTTTCGGGCAGGTCGGGCAGGTTATGAGGGTTTTCAATAAAGATTTTTGCAGCTTGCCGCAATTGTGATATATCCGATTTTTTATCCCCGATAAAAAGTTCGTTGTTACTGTTTATCAGTACAAGAAGAGTATTTCTCTTTTTGCTGTTAGTCGGTTCTGCTTCCGCATCAGGAGGTAGCTTTCTAAGCAAACCCTGGTCGGTATCAAGGGTGGTAGAAATAATAAAAAAAATCAGCATCAAAAAAGCTATATCTGCCATTGAACCGGCATTAATCCTGGCGTTGGTATTTCTTCTCATGGCTGTGTGTATTTGGTTTTAGAAAATAATAAACCAAATTCTGTGCCACAGTGTAAAACGTACCGACAAAAAAAGCTGCCCCGGAGGACAGCTTTTCGATTGATAAATAAAATTCTTATCTCAGGTTTTCAAAAATCAATTTTTGTGTACCCTTTCTTGTAGAGTAGTTTACTTTAAGGGCGCTTGCCTTGCGAAGTTCCTGCTTCACATCGGTTATAATGCCCATGTCAATTTCGCCGTCGGCCTTGAGTGAAACCGACATTTTGTTTCTGTCAGCCTCCGACATGTTCTGTCTTTCGCTGGCAATAAATTCCCTGATTTTATCAGGGGTGGCAAAAGCATCGTTGAGCTGAATACGCGGGGCTGTCCCCAGTTTCTGGTCAGCCGGTCTTCCAATGTGGATATAGCTTACCAGGGACTTCTTTTCGAGTTTTTTAATTTCAGTCCCGAACGGGGTCTGGTACCTTACTTTAAGGTCGGTCTCCCTCATGGTTGAAGACACTATGAAGAAGATGAGTAAAAGGAATACGATATCGGGCAACGAAGCAGTCGAAACTGCCGGCAGTGCCCCTTTACCTTTTTTTCTAAACTTTGCCATTTTAATTCCCTCCTATATTTCGTGGTTCTGCTTCAGAAATCCTCAACGGGTAAACCTCATCAATGGCAGTTTTCCGGGGGTCTTCCTCACCTTCCTCACCTTTGAAATCATCGTAAGCCATTTTGAACTTACGCATGGCAAGTTCGTTCCTCAGTTCATTGTATGCAGCCGTAAGCTCATTCTGAACGGCAAGATATGTTTTGTACGATGTTCCCCTGTCGTTCTGAAGCGAGATAACATGAAACTTGGTTATTGGTATAGCGCCAAAATAATCAATTTCGGTTACGATCCTTTCAGGCAGGTTATCGTCGTTATTCGGGTTTTCGATAAACTCTTTTGCCCTTATCCTCAAATCCCTGATATCAACCAGTTCGTTTTCAACAAGTAACTGGTTTTCTTTGTTTACCAAAACCACAAATACATTTCTGTCTTTCACTTCCTGTTGCTCTATCTCATTATTTTCGGGCATCGGGGGGAGTTTTCTGAACAATCCCGCATCGGTATCCATGGTAGTTGTAATAATGAAGAATATAAGCAACTGAAAGGCAATATCTGCCATAGAGCCTGAATTTACTTCCGGTAGACGTCTTTTAGCCATTTCTGTTTATTTTATATAAAAGCCGGCACAAAAACTGTACCAGCTTTTCGTTTTTTTATCTAAAAATACTTGATAATTCAGAAAATAATACCCCAATGATAGCCAGGCCAAGAAAAATGTAAGCGGCTTTAAGGCCTGAATCAACAAGTTTCAGGGTTGTGCCTGAAATATCAGGACTGGAGGCCAGTTGCTGGTCTGAACCCAATAAATAACCCAATACCAGCACGATGGCAAAAACGAGCAGGGATATGAGCACGTTTTTTACTTTGGCCGGATGAGTAATCATGTAAAATATCGGGAATACCAATGCCAGTATAGCAGCAATGGCAAAATAGATATATGACAGGAGGAGGAATTTTTCAGTAATTAAAGGTTCCTCAACAGAAGTGCCTTCTGTGCCTGGTACCACATCCCCGATGTAAAATATTACCCCGAAAATCAGCCCCAGCGCAAGCAGAATATAAAGGAAGATAGATATTAACTTTTGATAATTATTCGACATAATGCTTATTTTTTAAGATTGTGTTTAATCAGGATATCCATCAGGGTAATGGATGAATCTTCCATGCTGTTTACAATGCCGTCAATTTTTGAGATCAGGTAGTTATAGAAAACCTGAAGGATGGTGGCAACAATAAGACCGCCCGCTGTTGTGATAAGTGCAACCCCGATAGGGCCGGCAACTGCAGAAGCATTAATATCGCCCAATCGTGTAATTGTTTCGAATGCCATGATCATACCGATAACCGTTCCCAGGAACCCTAACATAGGGGCAACGGTAATAAAAAGGGATATCCAGCTTAGGTTCTTTTCAAGAAGCCCCATCTGTACACTTCCGTATGAAATAATAGATTTTTCAACAATGTCGAGGCCCTGGTCTATTCTATCCAGGCCCTGGTAGAATATGCTGGCAACAGGTCCGCGCGTATTACGGCATACTTCTTTTGCAGCTTCAACCCCGCCTGATTCAAGGGCTTCCTCAACTTTGTCGAGAAGTTTGGTGGTATTGGTAGTTGCAAGGTTCAGGTAAATAATCCTTTCAATACAAAGAGCCAGACCGAAAATGAAACATAATAACAATGTTGCCATAAATCCGGCACCACCATCAATAAATATTTTCTTAATCTGCTGGTGAACGGGTTCTTTTTCGGCTACTGTTTCCTCAACAGCTTCCTGGGGTGCAGCTGCAAGTGTGTCGGTTTGCACCATTTCGGTACTGTCGGTAGTAACCTGTTCTTCAGTTGGCTGGGCATTAAGAGCTTTTGATACTCCAAAGGTAAGTATCCCTATTACTGCTAAATACGTACAAATTTTTTTCATGACCTGTTATTGAATTTTAATTATTAAACTTTTCAATTTATTTTAAATATTTATGAATCACAAACTTAATTAAAAACATCAGATGTTGTGGCATTTTGAATAAAAAAAAACATTTTATGGCACAAATAATTATTCTTCTCTCCGGGCAAACTTAAATAAAATAATTCATATATCATGAACCATTGCCTGCGGAGAGAGCGGGATTCGAACCCGCGTACCGCTTTTGGCGATAACACGCTCTCCAGGCGTGCGCCTTAGTCCACTCGGCCACCTCTCCCTCAAAGAACCCCTGATTTTTTTCAAGGGCGAAAATTACGAAAAAAAAATTAATTCCAAATTATTAAAGGGTTATTTCTCCTCTAAGTGACGAATTTAAATTCATTATAAGTTCATTTGGCAAAAGGTTCTTACCCATGAGAAACATAAGTTTGGTTACAGCAGCTTCGGTGGTAATATCTTTACCCCCTGCAACACCGGCACGGGCCAGTTGCAAACCGGTTTCGTACATGCTCATTTCAACGCACCCTGCCCGGCATTGGGTAATATTGAGAATAACAATCCCCCTGTCTGATGCAGTTTTAAGCTCATCAATCAGCCATTCGGTATTTGGTGCATTGCCTGCCCCGAATGTTTCCATTACCAGGGCTTTTAAGCCGGGGGTATTAATAACAGAATGTACCAGTGGCTGTGTTATTCCCGGAAAAATTTTAAGTATGGCTATATTGGTATCAAGTCTTTTATGCACAGTTAGTGGTAAATTACCTTCGGGAATATTGGCAATAGACTGATAGTTATATTTTATATGTACACCGCTTTCGGCGAGCGGCGGATAGTTGGCAGAAAAAAAAGCATTAAAATCATCCACATTGTTTTTGGATGTACGGTTGCCGCGAAGCAGCCTGTTTTCAAAAAAAATACAAACTTCGGGTACGGTGGCTTTCCCTTCGGTTTTTGACGATGCAATTTCAAGCGAAGCAATAAGGTTTTCTTTTCCGTCTGTGCGAAGGACATCAATGGGGAGTTGTGAGCCCGTAAAAATTACCGGTTTGCCAAGGTTTTCAAGCATAAAGCTAAGTGCAGAGGCAGAATAAGCCATTGTATCGGTACCATGCAATACAACAAAACCGTCAAATTTCTCATAATTCTGCTCAATAATTTCAGCAATCCTGATCCATGTACCGGGATTAACATTTGATGAGTCAATGGGGGGATTAAATGCATATGATGAAATATTAAAACCGAACCTGCCCAATTCCGGAACCTCCTGAAGTATGCGGTCAAACCTGAAAGGCTTTAAAACTCCCGATGCAGGGTCTTTGATCATACCGATTGTCCCGCCGGTATAAATGATCAGAATTGAAATTTTATCATTTGCCATCCCGTAATTTTTCTCAAATTTAGGCAAACATATATTCTAAATTATTGATAAAAGGCATTTTCATTCAGGTTTTAAGTCGAAAATTGTTTCAGCATTATGCGTTGTAACGGCAGCAACTTCCTCAATGCTGCATTGTTTTATTTCTGCAATTTTTTCGGCAATATGCACCAGGTAGGCACTTTCATTTCTTTTACCCCTGAACGGGACCGGCGCCAGGAACGGGGAATCGGTTTCAAGTACAAGATTTTGCAATGAAACATTCTTTAACACCTGTTGCAAGCCGGCATTTTTAAATGTGACTATTCCCCCGATGCCGAGTAAAAACCCATAATCGCCTGTAATTTTGTCTGCATGGTTTTCTGTACCGGTAAATGCGTGAAAAATTCCTTTCAGACCAAAGGATTTATAATTGTCAAGCACCTTGAAAATCAAGTCGAAAGATTCCCTTGCATGAATGATGATGGGCAACTTGTATTCCAGTGCCAGTTCAATTTGTTTTGAAAATGCCTTTACCTGGTTTTCGGTATAGGTTTTATCCCAATACAGGTCAATGCCTGTTTCGCCTATACCATAATATTTTTGGGTTTTAAGTTCAGTTTCAACAATCTTAAGTTCATTTATAAAATCGTCTTTTACCGAAGTGGGATGCAGTCCCATTAAAGGCAAAAAAAATCCGGGGTGGCTGAGGCAAATCTTTTTCAAATCATTTACAGACCCGGAGTCAATGTTTGGAAGGACAATTTTTTCTATTCCGGCATTTAAAGCATTCTTTACAACGGTATCACGGTCGGCATCAAAATTGTCCAGATAGAGATGGGCATGCGTATCAATTAATTTCATTCTGAATGTGAAAAAGAAACAAAAATATTAAAAAAGAAGCTGATACCGAAAATAATGTTTCATCACGAGTATAATGAAAACTTTTATTTCAGGTACAGCTTCATCAGACTATAATCCAGGTCAATTTAATAAAGTCCTTCCACAGAGAGGTATCTTTCACCGCTGTCGTAATTAAACCCGAGAATTCTGGAGCCTTTTGGCAGCTCCTTGATTTTTTTTGCAATTGCAGCAAGGGTTGCACCCGAAGAAATTCCCCCGAAAAGGCCTTCCTCTTTTGCAGCCTTGCGGGCAAATTCAAAAGCTTCGTCTTTTGATACCTGAATAGTGCCATCGAGCAAACTGGTATAAAGGTTTGCAGGGATAAAGCCTGCCCCGATGCCCTGTATGGGATGAGGCCCCGGTTGTCCGCCGCTGATTACGGGTGAAAGTTCAGGTTCTACTGCAAAAGCTTTGAGCGACGGGAATTTCTTTTTTAATATTTCGGTAACCCCGGAAATATGACCGCCGGTACCGACACCTGTAACCAGGTAATCGAACCCGTCAGGGAAATCGTTTATAATTTCAGCGGCGGTGGTGCTTTTATGAATTTCCACATTTGCCTTGTTATCGAACTGGGAGGGTATCCATGCCCCGGGGTTTTCTGATGCCAGTTGCAAAGCTCTTTCTATTGCCCCTTTCATCCCTTTTTCGCGGGGGGTAAGTTCAAATTCGGCGCCATAAGCCGACATAATTTTTCTTCTTTCTACAGACATTGATTCGGGCATAACAAGAATTAACCTGTATTTTTTAACAGCCGCCACCATGGCAAGGCCAATACCGGTATTTCCCGATGTAGGTTCGATGATAATGCTGCCTTCGCTGAGGGTCCCTTTTTTTTCGGCGTCTTCAACCATAGCAAGCGCTATCCTGTCTTTAATGCTTCCCCCGGGATTCGACCGTTCAAGTTTTATCCAGACTTCATACCCTTTCGGGAACAAATAATTGATTCTTATATGGGGTGTGTTACCAATTGTATCGAGAATATTTACTGCTTTCATATAGTGTTTTTTATAGTATAATTATTCATAATTGTAATAGTAAAAGCCAAAATATACAAGCACTGAAACAATAAAACCGGTTGAAAAGTTTGAAAAGTGTATATGATGGCATTATTGATATAATGCATTTCCCTCCTGCGAGGGACAATAGGAAGCAGCAAAACCCATATACCGTATGATTATAAGGGCCCTGGGTATCATATAATAAAATTTATGGGTTGGTTCTCGGTGAATTTTTTACTATCGCGGATCACTACCTTACTTTCGTGATATACCACAGAAAACGGGGGAACACTTTTGGTGAGCCATACATTGCCCCCAACTATGGTATCATGGCCGATAACCGTGTCGCCCCCCAGGATGGAACTGCCTGAATATACAATTACATTGTCTTCGATGGTGGGGTGGCGCTTGATACCTTTCATGCTCTTTTTAACATAGGCAGCACCCAGGGTTACGCCCTGGTATATTTTTACATTTTTGCCGATGATGGTTGTTTCGCCTATCACGATACCGGTTCCATGGTCAATAAAGAAATGATCGCCGATGGTTGCACCGGGATGAATGTCAATGCCGGTTTTACTATGTGCATATTCAGACATCATTCTTGGAAGAAAAGGTATTTTAAGATTATACAGCACATTTGCCAGGCGATATATGGAGATACAGTAAAATCCGGGGTAATAAAGAATTACACTCTCCATTGATTTGGCTGCCGGATCGAAATCAAAGAACATCCTGGCATCTTTCATCAGGCTTTCATAGATAGCGGGAACTTTTTGAAAAAACTCATCTGTTACTTCGTTAACACTTTTCGTAAGAGTGTTTTCCAGAGGATTGATGAGGTCTTTAAAATCGAGTTGAAGTTGTGCAAGGTTAAGTTCAATAAGCGGCAGGGAGCACCTTCTGTCGGCTTTGAAAGGAAACAGAAAGTTTATTATATTGTCGGCAAAATTCTGGGCTTTAACAAGTGAGGGTATATCTTTCCTGAAATTTTTATACTGATCGTACAGGTGTTCAGGTAATTTTTTTATATTCATCATTTTTAAGAAACTCAAAACGCAAAGATACTGAAAAATAATTTAAGACATACAACTCTTTTTTTATTAATTGCCGTTTGCCTGCATTTTTTCAAGCTTGTTGTACGACGTAATAAGCCCTTTGATGAGTGCAGAACTGAATCCCTGGTGTTCCATTTCATTTAAACCTGAGATTGTAATTCCCTGGGGGGTTGTTACTTTATCAATTTCACGTTCGGGGTGGCTGTTGTTTTCGAGCAGGAGTTGGGCAGCGCCCTTTACTGTTTGGGCAGCAATTAGTTGTGAAACTTCGGCCCCGAAACCAATTTCGATCCCACCCTGTGTAGCCGCCCTGATAAACCTGAGAGCGAACGCTATGCCGCATGCCCCCAAAACGGTTACTGCTGCCATAAGCTCTTCCTGTATGACCATGGCATTGCCCATTTGCTGAAAAAGATGAAGAATTGCCTCTTCCTGGCTTTTGCTTGTATTTGCAAACGACAAACAGGTCATTGATTCAAGAATTTCAATAGCAGTGTTTGGCATAATGCGCACCAGAGGTACAGTACCCATATGTTTTCCAAGGTCTGCAAGGTTAATTCCTGTTACCGTGGATACCAGCACCTGCTTATTTTTATCAAAATCATCTTTGATTTCGTGAAGCACTTCATAAACCTGCTGGGGTTTTACAGCTACAATTATGATGTCTGCATTATTTATAGCAACATTGTTGGGCCCGCCTGTGACATTGAAACCGTTTTCTTCAAGAAACCGGAGCCGTGGTTGTCTTTTTTCGGTAATAAGAATATCCCCAGCACCGAAATTCTTTAGTTTGAGGAGGCCTTTTGCAATGGCAGTCCCCAGGTTTCCGCCGCCGATAACTGTTATTTTTTTTATGTTCATATAATAATCTCGGATTTAAAATAATAAAGCTCGTTTCAGGCTATAAAAATAGCTAAAACGAGCCTAAAAACAAATTGGTATAATAATTCTGTTATCCCAGTATGGCTTTTATGCCGGGAAGTTCTTTGCCTTCCATGTATTCGAGCATGGCACCGCCTCCGGTCGAAACATAACTTACTTTATCGGCAAGCTTGTTTTTATTGATTGCAGCTACCGAATCGCCACCCCCGATAAGGCTGAAGGCGCCTTTTGCAGTAGCCCTGGCAATAGCCTGTGCGATAGCCGATGTACCCTGTGCGAATTTTTCCATTTCAAATACACCCATAGGCCCGTTCCATAGAATGGTTTTGGAATTTTCGATCACATCAGAAAACAGTTTAATTGAACCCTCTCCAATATCCAGGCCCATCCACCCGTCGGGTGTTTCATCTACTTTGGATTTTCCGGTATTGGCATTTGCATCAAAAGCATCGGCGTTAACAGCATCTACTGGTAAATAAACTTTTACGCCTTTCTCTTCAGCTTTTTTCAGCAGGTTAAGTGCAAGGTCCAATTTGTCTTCCTCGCAAAGTGATTTTCCTATTTTGCCCCCTTTGGCTTTTACAAATGTATAAGTCATTCCCCCGCCAATAATCAGATTATCAACACGGTCGAGCAGGTTTTCAATAATCAGTATTTTATCAGAAACTTTAGCACCACCCATAATGGCGGTAAATGGTTTTTCGGCTGCCTTCAGCACTTTGTCCATCGCTTTGAGTTCTGCCCCGATAAGAAACCCGAACATGCTGTTATTTGGAAAGTAAGAAGCAATCAGAGCGGTAGAGGCATGCGCACGGTGAGCAGTACCAAAGGCATCGTTCACGTAGCAGTTGGCATACCCGGCCAGTTTTTTAACAAAATCTTTCTGGCTTTCCTTTACTTTTGCTTTACCGGCTTTTTTTTCTTCATCGGTTGGATTTTCGCCCAGATGATATGGTTTGCCTTCTTCTTCCTCGTAAAAACGCAAATTTTCAAGAAGCATTACCTCTCCCGGCTGAAGCGATGCAGCCATGTTTTTTGCTGTTTCGCCCATACAGTCTCCGGCAAATTTTACCTTTACCCCCAGTACTTTTTCAACCGACGGTACAATATGTTTCATAGAAAATTTCTCCTGTACTTTACCATCCGGTCGCCCCAGGTGAGACATTAAGATTGCCGAACCACCGTCAGACAGTACTTTTTTTATGGTTGGCAGTGCGCCCCTGATGCGGGTATCATCTGTAACCTCAAAGGTTTGCTTGTTGAGCGGAACATTAAAGTCTACTCGGATGATGGCGCGTTTACCCTTAAAATTGTATTTATCAATAGTCTGCATAATAATAAATTATATTTTTGTTAAAGAATCACAAAGGTAATACAAATGATCAAATACTATAAACAAAACAATTCTGATTGATTCATTTTTTACCGGCACATAATAAATTTCAAGGTATACGGGTGTATTGAGTTCTTTCAGAAAGTAGTTTCATCGGAAAAATATGGTACATTGCTAAAAAATCTGTCCCATTTGTTTACTTTTGCCCATTATGCAGTTTAAAGACATTATCGGCCAGAAAAATATAAAAGAAAATCTTTTGCAGACGGTAAAAGACAACCGCATTGCACATGCACTTTTGTTTTACGGGCCCGAAGGCAGTGGCGCTCTTCCGCTTGCCGTTGCATATGCCCAGTATATCAGTTGCTTAAACAGAACAGGCAATGATTCATGCGGCACATGTACCAGTTGTCATAAATACAACAAACTTATCCATCCCGATCTGCATTTTGTTTACCCCGTTAGTACAAGTAAAAGGGTTGTGAAAGATCCGGTGAGCGATGATTATATCAACGAATGGAGAAATTGTTTGTTACAGAACCCTTATATGAGCGAAGCCCAATGGTACGAGTTTATTGAAATTGAAAACAAACAGGGCCTGATTGGCAGGGAAGAAAGCAGGCAGATTTTGAAGAAATTAAACCTGAAGTCATTTGAATCGGATTATAAAATTATGATTATATGGCTGCCTGAAAAAATGAACCCTTCGTGTGCAAATACCCTGCTTAAGTTGATAGAAGAACCTCCCGATAATACAGTTTTATTACTGGTGGCCGATTTCATACATGAGATACTCCCCACTATTCTTTCAAGGGTTCAGATCATCAAAGTGCCAAGGATACATGACGACGACCTTCGAAAGGTGCTTACTGAAAAACATCAGCTTCCCCAGGCGCGGGTAGAAAACCTCCTGCACCTGTCCAACGGAAGTTACCAGAGGGCCCTGGAACTCATCAATTCGAGCGGCGAAATGAAGTATTTTTTTCATACTTTCGGTGAATTTATGAGGGCAGCCTATAAAGGCACGCCGTTGCCCCTGTTAAAAATGGCAGATGAATTATCCGAAATCGGGAGGGAACAGCAGAAGCGGTTTTTTGATTATGCCCTGGGCCTGATCAGGCAGAATTTTGTAATGAATTTTAAACAGCCCGAAATTACTTATATTTCCGATGAAGAGCTGAACTTTTCACAAAGGTTTCACCCTTTTATCAACCAGCGAAATGTTAAAAAAATTTACAACCTGTTTAATGTTGCATATCGCGATATAGAAGCCAACGGCTACGACAAGATCATTTTTCTTGACCTCGGGATAAAGCTTTCATCCTGCCTGAAAAACTGAATATCGAAAAAATGGTTATTTTTGCAAACCGGCGTAATTGCAAAGTATTTCAAGGCGGCGGATAAACATAATATACAATGAGTACATGCGGACAAAACGGAAGAGGGTGTTCATCCCTTGTTACCGGGTCAAACGAAATAACATTCTGCGAAAATACAGGTTGTTACAAGCTTGACACTTATAATTACCTTAAAGATATACCTGAAGATTTTCAGCATTGTGACATAGTTGAAGTACGTTTTAAAAACACACGTAAAGGATACTTTAAAACCAACAACACGCTAAAGCTGAAAGAGGGCGACATAGTGGCAGTTGAATCATCCCCAGGCCACGATATTGGCATCGTATCACTCACAGGACATCTTGTAAAGGAGCAGATGAAAAAAGCCAACCTGAAGGTGGATGAAAACGAAATGAAAAAAATCTACCGGAAGGCCAAACCTACCGATATTGATAAATGGCGTGCAGCTATAGCTGCCGAGCACAACACCATGATCGAGTCGCGCAAAATTGCTTCAAGCCTTAACCTTGATATGAAGATTGGCGATGTTGAATACCAGGGTGATGGCACCAAAGCTATTTTTTATTACATAGCCGATGACAGGGTAGACTTCAGGGAACTCATTAAAAAGCTTGCAGAGTGTTTTCATGTAAGAATTGAGATGAAACAAATCGGTGCAAGGCAGGAAGCAGGAAGAATTGGCGGTATTGGTGCCTGTGGCCGTGAGTTGTGCTGTTCTACCTGTATCTCGAACTTTGTTTCGGTAACCACAAATTCAGCCCGTTTTCAGGGGGTATCGCTTAATCCGCAAAAACTTGCAGGGCAATGCGGTAAACTCAAATGCTGTCTCAACTACGAGGTAGATGCCTACCTTGATGCCCAGGAAGATTTCCCCGATACCGATATACCGCTGCAAACAGAAGCAGGGCCTGCTTACCATCAAAAAACAGATGTTTTCAGACGGTTGATGTGGTTTTCATACGACCAGCATACCCCGATGGATATTGCATGCCTGTCGGTTGAAAAAGTAAAGGAAATTATCGGGCTCAACAAACAGGGCATAAAGGTAAAAAAGCTTGAAAGTGTTGAAAATGTTGATGTAAAATCAATGCTTGAATATGTGAATGTTGGGTCTGAGGAGAGCCTTACCAGGTTCGAGGATAAGATTGCCGATGCCCCGAAAAAAGTAAACAAGCATATACATAAAAAAAACAGAAGAAGATAAACCCTTTACTTTAATGAGAAATACAGGTATTTTTTTGATAACAGCAATTGCTTTTTGCCTGGTATCATGCAAACATAGGGCAGTGTTTGAAAAAAATGTGGCATTTAATGATTTCTCATGGAACTACAACGACACTATGGTTTTTAATGCCAATATTGACGATACAACTCGTCCGCATGATATTTACCTTAATATTCGTACATCTTCAGAATATCCTTACAGCAATATTTATTTATTTATCACTACATACGCCCCTAACGGAAACCAGTTAAAGGACACTTTCGGGATTCAACTTGCAGATGAATCGGGAAGGTGGTACGGTAAAGGTGCAGGAAGCATTTACAGCCTGCAGGTTCCTTATAAAAAGAATATTAAATTCCCGTTCAGGGGTATTTATACCTTTAACCTGCAGCATGGTATGTGGGACCAGAACCTGGAAGGGGTCACCGATATTGGCATCAGGGTAGAAGCTCTGAAATAAATCACCTCGTTATGCCCAAGAAGAAACTTGCGCGTTTTGCAGAAATGGAAACTTTCAGTAATGTTCTCCAGCCTGAATTTAAAGACATTTTCGGGATAAATCATGCATTAAAGGGTAAATGGTCCGGGCAAATATTCGGGAATAACCATCCGTTGACACTGGAACTCGGCTGCGGCAAAGGAGAATTTACCGTTGGCCTCGCCAGGAAGTATCCACAATTGAATTTTATCGGGGTGGATATCAAAGGGGCAAGAATCTGGCGTGGCGCCAGGACCGCACTTGAAGAAAACATTGGCAACGCGGCTTTTCTTCGCACAAGAATAGAGTTTTCGGGTTCATTTTTTGAAAGTGACGAAATAAGCGAAATATGGATCACTTTTCCAGACCCGCAGCCAAAAAAGAAAAGAAAAAGGCTTACTTCTCCTTTCTTTCTGAACCTGTACAGGTCTTTTCTGAAAAATAACGGAAGGGTACATCTCAAAACCGATAACGAGGACTTGTATAATTATACCCGAAAGGTTGTTGTTTTTAACCACCTGTTGCTGGAATTCGAAACCGATGACCTTTATGCCGCAAATGCAGGTTGTGAAGCCGCACAGATACAAACATTCTATGAGAACCAATATCTTGAAATGGGCAAAAAGATTAACTATCTGAGGTTTCTGCTTCCGTCCGGCACCAAAATTCTCGAACCTCCTGAAGATGAGTGACAATAATTTTTTTGAAATGGTTTACGATGTCACCCGCAAAATCCCCCCCGGCAGGGTTACATCATACGGTGCAATTGCACGGTACCTGGGGTCACCCCAGTCATCGCGTATGGTAGGCTGGGCGCTCAACTCATCTCATAGCCAGGAAAGATTTGTACCTGCCCACCGTGTTGTAAACCGAAATGGTTTACTTACAGGCAAACATCATTTCAGGCATGAGGGGCTGATGCAGGAACTTCTTGAAAACGAAGGTGTAAAAGTTATTGATGATTGTGTAATTAATTTTAAAGTACACTTCTGGGACCCTAATAAAGAATTGGTCTAAATAAGAATAAAATCGCTATATTTGCAGGCGAATAAATAATTCAACAAGATAAGTTATATGACGATCAGTGAGAACCAGGTCAGAGATATCCTGCAGCAGGTTATCCATCCTGCCAGCGGAAAAAGCATAGTTGAGACGGGTATAGTTAAAAATGTAATTGTTAAAGACAACAAAATTGTTATTGAACTAAAATTTGAAAACCCTAATGATCCTTTAAAAAACTCTATTAAAAGGGCATGCGAGACAATCTTAAAAGAGAAATTCCAGGGGGCCGAAATTGAGGTTGACTTAAACCAGGATCAGAAAACCCCACCCAAAAACCCTGCTCCTGAGATACTTTCTTCGGTAAAAAATATTGTAGCAGTAGCTTCGGGGAAAGGGGGTGTCGGCAAATCTACTGTTGCCGTTAACCTTGCCGTTGCATTTGCCAAGGCTGGTTTTCGCACCGGTTTAATTGATGCCGATATTTTTGGGCCATCAATACCCAAAATGCTCCAGTCAGAAGATTCCAAGCCTTATGCCCGCAATGTGAATGGCCGCGATATGATTATCCCTGTTGAAAAATATGGTGTAAAGGTTTTGTCCATAGGTTTCTTTGTAGATCCTGAAGATGCCACTATCTGGAGAGGACCGCTGGCTTCTAATGCCTTAAAGCAATTGATGACAGATGCTGATTGGGGCGAGCTTGACTATATGTTTATTGACCTTCCGCCGGGCACCAGCGATATACACCTTACACTTGTCCAGACAGTTCCTGTTACAGGGGCAGTGATTGTCAGTACCCCGCAAAATGTTGCCCTTGCAGATGCCATAAAAGGTATCAATATGTTTGCCAACGAGAATATCAATGTCCCGGTGCTGGGTCTTATCGAGAATATGTCTTGGTTTACGCCCGATGAGCTGCCAGATAAAAAATACTACCTTTTCGGACGTGACGGATGTAAAAATCTTGCTGCAAAACTCAACGTTCCATTCCTCGGACAGATACCCATCGTGCAAAGCATTATGGAGGCCGGTGATACAGGGGTACCATCTGTTTTGAAAAACGACCTGGTAAGCGGGGCTTTTAAAACAATTGCAGATAACCTGGTGATGCAGGTAACAAAGCGTAACACCGAATTAAACCCAACCGAAAAAGTTTTGATCACCCATGGGAAAAAACATTAATAATAAACAACAGCATGAATGCTCCTGAAAAAAAAGAGATATTTAATACTGTTAAGGCTGCCATTGAAACGGTTAGGCCATACCTTTTAGCCGATGGGGGAGATGTTGAGCTTGTTGAAATTACCAGCGATTTGGTAGTAAAAGTAAGACTTACAGGGGCCTGCCACGGATGCCCGTTTAGCGTAATGACGCTAAAAGCCGGGATCGAACAGGCCGTTAGAAAAAAACTTCCCCAGCTAAAGGAATTGGTTGCAGTGGATTGATTACATGACGGGCGCATCATCTTTAAAAAAAGAATATACCTCCGGTATCATGCAGGTTTACGCGTTTTCTCTGCTGGTACTTACACTAATTATCCTTTTTTTAGGAACTCCCTACATACTAATCTGGAAAAAATCTGTTATGAATTTCGCAGGGTTATTCTTTGTTAAATTTAAAAATAACTGGGATTCAGTTTTCTTTTACATTGATATACTAAAAGACATTTTCTTTGCATCATTGCTGATTATAGCCGGGGCTTTAATGCACGAATTAATTCATGCACTTTCCTGGGTTGCTTTTACAAAAAAGGGGATAAAATCCTTTAAGTTTGGGTTTAGTAAAACAGATTTTTCCCCTTACATCCATTGCACCGAACCATTAAAAATAAGTGTCTACCGAATTGGCACCATTATGCCCGGAATCATTCTGGGGCTTGTTCCTGTCATATTGTCGCTTTTTACCGGAAAAACAATGATGTTTCTTTTCGGGGTCTTCTTTCTTTGGGCAGCAAGTGGTGATTTCATGGTGCTGTGGTTGATTAGAAAACTTGATAAAAACCTGCTGGTACAGGATCATCCGGAAAAAATCGGATGTATGGTAATAAGCTGAACACGGGGGTGTTTAACCGGTGCATAGCAATAAAATAAACCAGTACCATGATAAATATTTACAGGCTAAACCATAAAAAATTTGCGTTACATAAAATATGTTTTAAAATTTGCAGTTATAACAGAAATATTCAAAATCATTGAAAGTCAGAAAAAAAATATACATAGTTTTTATTGCCCTGGGTATAACACTTGTAAGCTGTACAACCCAGAAAAACACTTTTGTTACAAGGACTTATCATAATATAACCTCTAAATACAATGTACTTTTCAATGGTACCGAGAGTCTTAAAAAAGGTGAAAAAACAATCATTGAAAGTGGTAAAGATGATTATTCAGAGTTGCTCCCTGTTTTTTTATACGAAGACAAAAGCATTTCAGGAACCATAAGTGCTGATATGGACCGTGCAATCAAAAAAGCAGAGAAGCTGGTGAGCATGCATTCAATAACCGTGAAACCTGAAATTAAGACCAACAAGCCTTTGTCTGAGGACCAGCGTGAATTTCTCAGTAAAAAAGAGTATAACAAATGGGTGGACAATAATTACCTCCTTATGGGCAAGGCCCAGTTTTACAAACACGAATTTGATAAAGCAAAAGAGACTTTTTTGTTTATACTTAATGAATATAAATCAGAAAAAACCCTGTTGGAAACAAGAATATGGCTTGCAAGGATATACAACCATTTGAACGAGTTTAATAATTCCAGAGAAATACTTCATGCCCTTGAGACACAGGAAAAGCTTTCGAATTACCTTAAAAGACTATTATACCCTACAATTGCCGATTTTCATATCAAACAAAAGGAACTTGATGCGGCAGTGCCTTATCTTGAAAAAGCCCTGCAATACGAGAAGGTTAAAAAAATAAAAGTACGGTATACTTATATTCTTGCCCAGATAAATGAACGTACCGGTAAGCTGAAAAAAGCTTCGGAGTATTACCGGAAGGTTATTAAAATGAACCCTCCTTATGAAATGGCATTCAACGCACAGATATCGCTGGCCCTTGCATATGAAAAAGGTTTCGGACAGGTTAAGGATATTGAAAATCAATTGGTGAAAATGCTCAGGGACGATAAAAATATTGATTACCTGGACCAGATTTACTATGCTCTTGGCAACCTCGCGATAAAAGAGGGCAATACGCCAAAAGCGCTTGAACAATACAGATACTCTGTTGCATACAATACCACCAATAAAGATCAAAAGGCTCGGTCATATCTCACAATTGCCGATATTTATTATGAAATGCCTGATTATGTTAATGCCCAGGCTTTTTACGATAGTGCCGTATTACAGCTCAATGTTGATTATCCGGGTTATGACCTTGTTTATGCCAAATCAAAAAACCTTACAAACCTTGTTAAACAAATCAACACTGTACAACTTCAGGACAGCGTTCAAAAACTTGCCAAACTGGAGGAGAAGGATTTACTGGCCTTTATTGACAACATCATTAACGACCTTAGAAAACAGGAACAGGAGCAAAGCCGCCTTGAACAACAAAGGCAACTTGACGCGCAGTTCGGTCGCGAAATGGCTTCAACAGGGCAGGCTGCAACCGGGGCTGCTGCTTCGGGAGGTAAGTGGTATTTTTACAACGAAACAGCCAAAAGCCTTGGATATAAAGAGTTTATGCTAAAATGGGGTAACCGCAGGCTCGAAGACAACTGGCGGAGAGGAGAAAAGGCATCCACGGCTGCGAATTTTATCTCCCCAACCGGCGACTCCGAGTTTATAACCGACAGCGAGGTGAGTGAAAATGCAAAGCTAAGCAATAAAACAAGGGAATTTTACCTGAAAGATATTCCGGCAAATGATTCGATGCTCACCGAATCTCACCGGAAAATTGAACAGGCGCTTTACAACATGGGGCTGATTTATAAAAATGACCTGAAAGATACAGAAAAAGCCGCTGAATCATTCAAAGAATTAATAAAGAGATATCCCGCTTCTGAAAACGCGTTGCGGGCATATTACAACCTTTACTCAATGTACAAACTGCAAAACAATACTGCTTTGTCAGAGTTATACAAAGCAAAAATCATTGAGCTATATCCAAACAGTACCTATGCTAAAATGCTTACAAATCCTGATTATATCAAAGAACTGGAGCAGGAGGAAAACAAGGTAAAGAACTATTACACTCAAACATATGATCTTTATCTGAGAAATAATTTCGACGAGGTTATTGCACGTTGCGACCATGCACTTGCCAGTTTTCCCGATGATATCCTGGTTCCGCAATTTGCATATCTTAAAGCGTTGAGCACAGGAAGGACACAGGATATTAAAACATTCAGGGAAAATCTTCTGGAAATTATTGCCAGATTCCCCGGGACCGAAGTATCTGAAAATGCAAAAAACATTGTATCTTATCTTGATAAAGAAAAGCCGGAGATGAAGGCTGAAGAGGATAAGGAAATTGCACTGAAATTATACGAAGCCAGCGACAGCACAGTTCACTATTTTGCATTCGTAGTGCCTAAAGGTCAGAACATTAATCAATTTATTTTTAATATTATAAATTTCAATCTCGATTATTTTGATGCCCTCAACCTAAAAATTGAGAATATCGAATTAAATAATGAACAGTCTCTTTTAACAGTCCGGCAATTTAAGGATAAAAGCCAGTCAATGGAATATTACACCCAGGTAATGGCCAATAAGGCTATTTTCAATGATATCGAGTCTGAAAGCATTATCATGTTTGCCATTTCAGCATCTAACCTTGAAATACTGAAAACTGATAAGCTGGCCGGAAGGTACCTGATGTTTTTTAAAGAAAACTATCGTTAGCATTTTGAAATTTTTAACCGCTTATGTAGAAGGATTGTTATGAGAAAAATAAAAATACTCTGGACAGACGATGAAATAGACCTTTTAAAGCCATATGTTATTTTTTTACAGGAGAAAGGCTATGATATACTTACCTCGAGCAACGGATATGATGCCGTTGACCTTGTGAAAAATAATCATTTCGACCTGATTTTTCTCGATGAGAATATGCCGGGGCTAAGCGGGCTTGAAACGCTCAACCTTATCAAGGCCGAGGTTTCAACAGTACCGGTGATCATGATTACGAAAAGCGAGGAAGAAAATATAATGGATGCCGCCATAGGGTCTAAAATAGCCGATTACCTTATTAAACCTGTAAACCCCAACCAGATTTTGCTGGCAATAAAGAAAAATATTGATACCAAAAAACTGGTTTCAAAGGAAACTACATCGGCGTATCAGTCGGAATTCAGCAAGATTAGCCTGCTCATAAACTCTGCCAGGACTTATAAAGACTGGGAAGAAATCTACCGCAAAATTGTTTTTTGGGAGCTGGAACTTGAGAAGCTGAATGAACAAGGCATGACAGAGATTCTGGAGATGCAGAAATCTGAAGCCAACCTGGGTTTTTCGAAATTCATCAGGAATAATTACCTTACTTGGTTTGGAAAAAACCTGCAGAATAAACCCTTAATGTCGCCAAATGTATTCAGGGAAAAGGTTTTTCCGGTTATTGACAGTGGCGGGAAAGCGATGGTTATTCTTATTGATAACCTCCGGTATGACCAGTGGAGGACTATATACCCGATAGTAAGTGAATATTTTGTCACGGAATCTGATGAGTTGTTTTGCAGCATTATTCCAACAGCTACGCAATATGCCAGAAACTCAATGTTTGCCGGTTTAATGCCCAAAGAAATCCAGGACCTTAATCCTTCGCTATGGCTCAACGATGATGAAGAAGGAGCCAAGAACATGAACGAAGAGGAGCTTTTACTGAAACAAATAGCAAGGCTTGGAAAAAAGTACAGGTTTCGGTATGAAAAAATCCTGAATTCCAAAGCCGGGAAAAAGCTGGTAGACAATTTTTCAGACCTGCTGAATTATAATTTTGTGGTTGTGGTTTACAATTTTATTGACATGCTTTCACATGCCAATACCGAGATGGAAATGATACGCGAACTTGCAGGCAACGAGTCAGCATACAGGGCCTTGACGCATACATGGTTTCAGCATTCACACCTGCACGACTTTCTGAAATTATTGTCGGAAAAGAATTACAAGGTTATCATTACCACCGATCACGGCAGCCTCAGGGTCAATAATCCCGTGAAAGTAATTGGCGATAAAAAGACTTCGGTGAACCTGCGCTACAAAATGGGCAGAAACCTTAACTATAATCCAAAAGAAGTATTTGAAGTTAAAAACCCGTTCGAGGCACATCTGCCTAAATCAAATGTTTCATCAAAATATATCTTTGCCATGCAGTCTGATTTTCTGGTTTATCCGAATAACTACAATTATTACGCTAATTATTATAAAAGTACTTTCCAGCATGGCGGTGTCTCGCTCGAAGAAATGCTTGTGCCCATTATTACCATGATTCCTAAAAACCTGTCGTAACCCGGATGGAAACACTTTTTATTAAATCACTCCATGATTTGCCCGCTGTTGCAAAGCAGTTTAATGAACTTGCCAGGGGTTATCGCAGGTTTGCATTTTATGGAAAAATGGGATCGGGCAAAACAACCTTTATCACCGAAATATGCAGGCAACTGGGGGCGGAAGATATTTTAAACAGCCCTTCGTTTGCCCTTATTAATGAGTATAGTACAAATACAGGAGAAATTATATATCATTTTGACCTTTATCGCATTAAGTCAATAGAAGAATTATTTGACATCGGTTACGAAGACTATTTTTATGGTGATGCCATTCTTTTTATTGAATGGCCTGAACTTGCCGAAGAATTGCTGCCTGAGGACACCTGTAAGGTGATCATTGAAGAAACAGATAATAAGGTAAGGAAAGTAAAAATGTATACAAAATAGCCACTTAGTTTTATGTGCGGTAGCACAGAATTTTTTGCATGTTTGGTGCCAATAATGCCCTCCAAAAATTTTTTCCTTAAGATTTTACTTGAACAAGTATACCATTTGTATTATCTTAGTTGGTTTTCTAAATAGCCAGACTTAATAACCATGGTTGAACAAAGACCCGAATCTCACAACATGCCGTTAATGTACGGGGGCATGTTGCCACAGGAAGAAATGCTTGAAATTGGTAAGCGGCAGAAAAAGCTTACTATCGGAATACCGCGCGAGAAACAGCATATTGAACAGCGTGTTTCATTAACCCCCGAGGCAGTAGAGGTGTTGATAGACAACGGGCATGATGTGCTTATCGAATCGAGGGCCGGTGAAGGGGCTCATTATTCAGACCAGAGCTACAGTGAATTTGGTGGTTTTATCGTAGATAATAAAGCCCAGGTGCTTGGTGCCGACATTATCCTTAAAGTTGCCCCCCTCGACCTGGAAGAAATTGACCTTCTGAAAGGAAACCAGGTGGTCTTTTCAGGGTTGCATGTTTATACCCAGACCGAAGGATACATCCGTAAGCTTATGGACAAAAAAGTTACTGCCATTGCCTATGAATACGTAAAAGATGAGTATAACTTTTTCCCGGTTTTGCAGTCAATGAATGCTATTGCCGGTAACACTGCAATTATCATTGCCGGAGAATACCTCAGCAACAACAGTGGTGGTAAAGGTGTGATGTTAGGCGGAATTTCAGGTATTACACCTACCGAGGTTGTAATCATAGGTGCAGGTACAGCAGCCGAATATGCCGCCAGGGCAGCGCTTGGGCTGGGTGCATTTGTAAAGGTGTTTGACCCTTCACCGCAAAAACTTGAACAACTTCAAAAAAATCTCGGCACAAGGCTTCATACTTCAATATTTCATCCCCGCGTGCTGCGCCGCACCCTTAAATCGGCCGATGTACTGGTAGGCGCATATAATCTCTACGACCGGGGTCCACGGTATTTTGTTACCGAGGAGATGGTTAAAGAGATGAAAAAAGGCTCAGTAATTATAGACATCAGCATTGACCAGGGGGGCTGCATCGAAACATCAGAATGCCGCACCCTGCTTGATCCGGTATATACCAAGCACGATGTGGTGCATTACAGTGTTAACAATCTTCCATCCAGGGTGGCACGCACTGCTTCCATTGCGCTAAGCAACATCATTTCGCCCATAATGATGGAAATAGGGAATTCCGGCGGCATCAAACCATTTCTAAAGTCTAACCTTGGGGTAAGGCATGGCGTTTATCTTTATAATGGCATACTTACCAATGAGTTGCTTGGAAGCAATTTTAATATCCCCTCAAAAGATATTGATTTGCTTATGGCAGCATTCTGATAACCAAGATCATCAAAAAAAAAAAATGAAGACCTATCCGGTATTATTTCTTGCTTTGACCTTAACTATTTCTTGTTCAGGGCCACAAAACAAATTGTCTCAAAAAGATAATTCCGAAAATATGGGAAAGTATATTGATGAAAAATCACAAAATGATATTAAAGACAGACTGGTTACCAGGTATGGCGAAGAAAACAGGTTCAGGATAGAGCAGGGGGTGATGCAGGTTGCAAGGTTCTGGATGGAGCAGGATGGATCGGCAGAAGCGTTCAGATTATTTTGCATGGAAAATTTTCTGCCACGGGGTGAAGCACTGGATGTTTTATTTCAAAAGCTTGAGAGGAATTTTGAAATATTAACCGGCAACTTCACAAAAATGTCGCTTCAGTTGCGCGAACCACTTGATCTTGATATGGGCGACATTACGCCCATTGACATGCTTATGGGGAGTTATGATCCCTCAAGCCACCTGTCAGACGATTTCTTTAAAAATAAAGTTTCGTTTATAATATTGCTGAATTTCCCGTTTTATACACTCCAGGACAAGTTGGATAAAGGTTCAGCATGGTCGAGAAAAGAATGGGCTTTTGCAAGGGTTGGTGATGCTGTATCAGACAGGATTCCTGCTGCAGTAAATCAGAATTATTCGGACATTATTACCCTTGCAGGCGCTTATATTGACGAATATAATATTTACATGGGCAACCTTACCGACAGCTCCATGAGATCTTATTTTCCGGCTGAAATGAAACTTATTTCGCACTGGGGGTTGCGCGACGAGATTAAATCAAACTACCTTCTGGCTGAAGGGTTACTTAAACAGTGCATGATATACAAGGTAATGGAAAATATTATCACCCAGGAAATTCCGGCACAGGTCATCAATAATAATGAATACCGCTGGAACCCTTTTACCAATGAGTTATTTCTTGAAAATGAAGTTGTGGAAGCCAGGCCGGAAAACAATGTTCGCTATCAGCACCTGCTCGATCTTTTTAAAGCAAATACCAGTATTGACAGTTACAGTCCTTTTTATAATACTGCTATCGCAAGGGCTTTTGACCAGTCAATGCAGATGCCCCTGCCCGAAGTTGAAAAGCTGTTTACAGAACTGCTTTCATCTGAAGAAGTTCGGAGAGTTGCGCAATTTATCAGCAAGCGTCTTAACCGGCCGCTGGAACCTTTTGATATATGGTATAACGGTTTTAAACCGACCGGAAACAAAACCGACGAAAAGGTACTTGATGAAATTACAGCAAAAAAATATCCTTCACCCACCGCTTTCGAAGCCGATATGCCGGTGATACTTCAAAAACTTGGGTTCAGCCGCGAAGATGCACAATTTGTTGCATCACGGGTTACCGTTGATCCCTCAAGGGGAGCAGGGCATGCATTTGGCGCTGAAATGAGGACAGAAAAGTCGCACCTCAGGACCCGTATCGGGAAAAATGGGATGAATTACAAAGGTTACAACATTGCCATGCATGAATTCGGACATAATGTAGAACAAACACTTACACTGTATAAAACAGATTATTATAGACTTAAAGGGATACCCAATACAGCATTTACCGAAGCCCTTGCCTTTATTTTTCAGAAACGCGATCTCGAACTGCTGGGGTTGGGAAGTCCCGGTGAAGAAGAGAGACATCTTATGGCGCTTGATATTTTCTGGTCGTGTTATGAAATAATGGGTGTATCGCTGGTAGATATGGCGGTATGGAAATGGCTTTACGAGAACCCCGGGGCAACTGTTAAAGAACTGAAAGATGCAGTGCTAAGCATTTCAAAAGATATCTGGAATAGATATTATGCCGGTATTTTTGGTGTTAAAGACCAGGTGATACTTGCCATATATTCACACATGATAGCATACCCGTTGTACCTTTCTGCTTACCCGGTAGGTCATCTTATTGATTACCAAATTGAAGAATATATTGCAGATAAAGATTTTGTTGCCGAAATAAAACGCATTTTCTCATCCGGCAACCTTACGCCCGATTTATGGATGAAGCATGCAGTAGGGGAGGGGATATCAAACAACCCATTATTGAAAGCGGTGGATGAAGCGCTGCTCAATGTGAAATAAAAATATTCCAACTGAGGTACAGTTCCGGCATTTTGAGACCTTATTCCAACAGATCTTCAAACGAGGCTTCAAGCGGGGTGTTATTGATATAATCAAACAGGGTAAGCCTGCGCATATTATAATAGTAACTCCAGAAATTGCGCATGGCGGCAATGTAGCTGCGTCGTGAAATATCTTTCTCTTCGAGCGCCACATTCAGGTCAAGCACGTCTATTTTACCAATGAGAAACCTTTTTTTCGCGACTTCATAGCGATAGGCTGCTACGGTATCGGCCTTGGCGGCAATTATCAACTGGTCGTCCTGCAGGTTGAACTGCATGGCGCTAAGCAGCACGTTCTGTTCAAAATCAATTTTTTCCTGTTGTACCGAAGTCATAACCACCTCTTCATTCGATTTTGCCATTTTGTACCTGCCGCGTCCCAGTCCCCAGTCAACAATCGGTACCTGTATACCAACTTCCACTTGCTGTTGGTCCTGAGGATTGATATATGCACCGGGAATATCAGGAGCTTCTTTGGTCAAACCAAATGAGGCAAACAGGGTGGCATTCATGCCTCTTTGAGAAAGTGCCTGTGCAACATCGCGTTTTGCTTCGAGCAACTGGATATCAAGCGCAATAATTTCAGGGTTGTTTTTCCTGGCTTCCTCAAGGGCGTGTAGCACGTCTATTTCCATTTGCGGTATGATAGTAGGTATAATCAGTTGCAGGTCAACAGTTTCGTTAAAGCCGAGAAAAGAGCGCAACTGAAATTTATTGACCTCAAGGTCAATAGATGCGCTGTTATAGTTGGCGCCGGCATTTAAATGGCTGAGTTCAAGCTGCAACAGTTCATTTTCGGCAATCGTGCCCATGTTGTACCTTCCCCGGGCTATTTTATAAAGGGTATCTGTATTTTCGAAATTAATTCTCGATATCTCAAGGTTCATCTGGGCCAGGGCCAGATCAAAGAAAAAGTTAACTGCCCTTACCGATACAGCCTCCATTGCATCAATATATTGTTTTTTTGCTTCTTCGTATTTTTTTGGTTCTATGCGTTTTTCCCAGTGTAGTTCATTGTAGCCGTTAATAGGCTGGGTAAAACCAATGCTTACAGGATTCGAGATAAATCTTACTGTTGAGTCGCCCTGAAGAAGGTCGTTTCTGTTCAGTCCCGAACTCATGAAAATATTACCCCCGGTAAGCCCGATATTTTGCCGCAGGTTTAACCTTGCTGAAGAGTTAAGTGATTTGCTTTCCCCGATACGTTCTTTCCATTCACCCTGTTCGTATGCATAACTTTGTCTTATTGACCTATCGAAATTGAAGATGGTTGAATTAAGGGTAAGGGTAGGTAAATATTTGGCCTGGTGTGTACGGTACTCCCAGTAACTGCCCCTGAACCTGTGTTTGGCCAGAATTGCCTGTAAAGATTGCTCTTTGGCTATTTGTATTACCTCTTCAAGCGTTAGCTGCTTAGAGGTTTTTTGAGCATTTAATATACTAAAGGAGAATAATAATAAAAAAAATAAGGTTGTTACAAATCTCATGGCAGAACTATTGAATTTAACAAACACAAAATCAGCATTATTCATATCGTAAAGATTCGATAGGGTCTTTCTCCGAGGCCCGTTTGGCCGGGGAATAACCAAAAACAATTCCGATGGTAGCGGAAACGCCGAATGCAATGAATACCGAAACTGGTGTAACGATGGTTAGAATATCGAAAATCTCCTGAATGACTTTGGCCAGCACAATGCCGAGAATAACCCCGATGATCCCGCCTGTAATGCTTATCAGCACAGCTTCCGACAGGAACTGAACCACGATGTCGGATTTTTTGGCACCAATGGCAAGCCTTGTCCCGATCTCTTTGATCCGCTCCATTACCGAGGCAAACATGATGTTCATAATGCCTATACCTCCCACAATAAGTGCGATTCCGGCAATGGCGCCCAATACAATATTGAATATATCTTTCGTACGCTGTTCCTGTTTGAGTTCAAGTTCAGGCAGCCTTATCTCATAGTCTTTTATCTCATAGTGTTTTCGAAACAGCATGCGACTCAAAATTTCTGAAGTAGGTGCCATAAATTCAGAGCTGTGCACCTGTACAATAATATTGTCGAGCTGGTGATAGTTAGACTCAAGGTTTTCTGAGGGGTTGATGCTTCTTCCCTGCCGGCTGCGGGTTTCACCCGTCAATAGCTTTCCTGAATTGTATAGCGCCCTGTTCTGAAAACGAAGCAGCATGGTCTTTACAGGTATATAAATATTATCGTTGAAAACATTAACACCGGCATTCTCAAAACCGGTAAGGCTGATATTGCTTTTTTCTATCACCCCAATCACTTTAAGCCAGACAGAACCAAATTTTAAATATTGATTGATGGGGTCTATTTTACTGAAAAACTTCGCGCGGATATTATCCCCGATGACACATACAGGCAGGCCGTTTTCTTCCTGGTAATTGTTAAATATTTCACCACTTGCCAGGTTGAGGTTATAAATTTCAAAATACATTTTTGATACACCTATTACCTTGGCAGATTCCCTCACCCCGTTTTGCACAACAAAAGAACTCATGGCAATTTCGGGGCTGATATTTTTAACTGCAGGCAGCAGTTCGATCACAGATTCCACATCAGACATGGTAAGACCAGGGGAAAATTTATTCTTTTCAAGATCGTTGGTATTACCATTGCCATTTTCTTCATTGTCAACTGCTTCAACTATGGGTGAAATAACAATATTATTGACCCCAACCAGTTTTATCTGTTCGAGAATTTCTTCTTTGGCCCCGCGGCCTATTGCCAGCATGCTAATTACAGCCGCCACCCCGAAGATTATTCCCAAAGCTGTAAGAATTGACTTAAGCTTGTTATCAAGCAGCGAATCTACCGCGATATTAAAGTCGTGAAGGTATCTTTTCATCTCTGGATTGCTTAATTGGTCAGGTCTGAAATACTAATCCTGCCGGTTATTGTTGTTTTGGGGCCTTCCATTATCAGGTCTGTTGCCGTTTTTCCTTTCTTTTCTTTCATGGTTAGGCTGTACCATATTGTTTTTTTGTTTTTCGAGCAATTGTGCCTTAATTTTTGGTATAAGTTCTGTGCCGGTAAGCTTATAATCGTCAGCTTTCTCAGGAACGGATAAAAGTATTTTATCCCCCTCCTTAAGTCCTTCATTCACAATTACGTGATCTTCGTTGGCTTCACCCAATAAAACAAGTTGTCTTGTTTTGTTTTTTTTGTAAATAAAAGTAAGGCTGTCCACAGTGTGCACTGCTTCAAGGGGCACATAAACGGCATCATCAATAATGTTGGTCGTTACCTGGTTGCTTGATGTCATTGAAGGCCTTAAAACAGGGTCGGTTTCATTCATCCTAATAATGACTTCAAAGAGCTTTGCATCGGCATTTTGCAATTGTTCGCCGATATTGGCCACCGAATGTACCACTCCGGTGAATTTTTTATCGGGAAAAGCATCAATACCAATTTTTACAAGCTGACCGGTTTTTACTTTGCTTATATCTATTTCATTTACATAGGTTATTGAATTAAATGAAGATAAGTCGGGAAGGGTAGCTACTATTGCATTTCTCCATATCTGAATACTGCTTCCGGTAACAACTTTGGTGCCATCGCGTTCTTTTCTGTAAATAACCATACCTGCTGCAGGAGCTTTAATTATGAGGCTTTTCATGGCTTCATAAATTTTTTCTTTTTGTCTCAGCCTTTTGTTAAGGATAAAATTTTTCTGCCTGATATTCACTTCAGCCTGCTGTACCTTTAACTTATAATTACCAAGTGTTTGATCGTATTCACGTTTTATTCTGTCCAGGTCTATCTGGGCTTTTCTGATAACCGACGGGGACTCAAATTTCGATTGTTCAAGGGTTATTTCAGCTTCCTGCACAGAATATCTCAGGTTGATAATGTTATCGCGCTGCGAGCGCAGTTCGAGCGAGCTGTCTATTTTGGCTTTTTCTATTTCTGCAAGGCTGTTATCAATTTCTGCTTCAATATCTTTTAAGCGGTTTTCAACTTCCGATGCATTCAACCTTGCAACAAAATCACCCGAATCAACCACAGTGCCTTCGGGAACCATTTCGCCGATTGATATTTCCCACAACTGTACTTCGCGTAAAATCTGAAAAGGTGCTTCAATTTTTACCGAATTCCTTGCCTGGAGTTCGCCGGTAACAGTAACATTCACTTCAAAAATTCCCTTCTTTGTTTCTGTTTCAATATCAACAGATTCGGTACGTCTGAAATTTCCCAATAATATAATAAGCAATATCACTGCTGCAAAAACTGCTGCAAATACAATGTGTTTTTTTTTCATCACTTTACCTGTTAGAAAATATGGTTTGTTTTGCGTTTTAAATAAAACTGTTAATTACCGAAATTATTTTATCGGCAAGCCTACCGGCTGTTTCTTCATTGTTGCCTTCGGAGTAAATTCGAATAATTGGTTCGGTATTCGATTTTCTTAGGTGCACCCAGCCTTCAGGGAACTCAATTTTCACGCCATCTTCGGTATTTATGGGGTATAGGTCGAATTTTTCTTTTACCAATTCCAGAATCTTATCAACATTGGTTTGAGGTTTAAGTTCGGTTTTATTTTTCGAAATAATATAACGGGGATACTTAGCCCTCAACTTACTGCAACTTAAACCGCTTTTGGCAAGATATGTGAGAAAGAGGGCAATGCCCACAAGGGCGTCCCTGCCATAGTGCAATTCCGGGTAAATCACCCCGCCGTTTCCTTCACCGCCTATTACAGCGTCGGTTTCTTTCATTCTTGTGACAACATTTACTTCACCTACTGCTGCTGCAGCATAACTTTTTTTGTAACCTTCGGTAATTTCTTTCAACGCCTTGGTAGAAGAGAGGTTTGAAACCGTGTTACCTGGTGTGTGATGCAGAATATAATCTGCAACCGATACGAGGGTGTATTCTTCCCCAAACATAGTGCCATCTTCGTTCACGATGGCCAACCGGTCAACATCCGGGTCAACAACAAAACCAAGATCGGCATGGTTTTTAACAATTGCTTCGGATATATCGCCAAGATGCTCTGGCAATGGTTCCGGATTGTGCGGGAATTCACCATTGGCATCGCAATAAAGTTTTATTACTTCTTTTACTCCCAGTGCGTTAAGTAATTTTGGGATGATTAACCCGCCAACCGAGTTTACACAATCTATGGCAACCCTAAACCCTGCTTTGGTAATGGCTTCTTTATCAACAAGCTGCAATTCCAGTATTTTTTTAATATGAACATCTTCAAAATCTGGAAGGTAGCTGATTTTGCCGAGGGAGTCAATGTTTGCATAAACAAAGTTTTCTTTTTCTGCCAGTTCAAGAATTTTTTCACCATCGGCAGCAGAAAGGAATTCCCCGGATTCGTTCAGTAGTTTCAGGGCATTCCATTGCCGGGGGTTATGGCTTGCAGTAAGAATAATTCCCCCATGTGAACGGGTTTCAGTAACAGCAATTTCAACGGTTGGGGTAGTTGCAAGCCCAAGATTAATAACATCAATGCCTATACCTGTTAAGGTCCCCGACACCAATTTATCAAACATTTCCCCGCTTATCCTGGCATCCCTGCCAAGGGTTACAACGGGTTTTTCAATACCCGTTCTCTGTTTTATCCATTGCCCGTAAGCTGATACAAACTTAACGATATCAAGCGGAGTAAGGTTTTCACCCGATACCCCGCCAATGGTGCCCCTTATGCCCGAAATTGATTTAATTAAAGTCATTATTTCCCCAATTTTTTATTTTTCTTAATTGATTTCTGTTTGTAATTTTCATAAATTTATGGAATAAAAATAGTGAAAAAAATCTTCCTCCCCTTATCATTTCCGGTTTAACTGTAAATTATATAAAATCAATATGAGTACAATCAGAGGACAAAGAAAAAGAATTACTACAGATTCAAAAAAAAGAGGTTCAAAAAATGTGTCTGAAGGTATTCTTAAACCAACCAAACGAAAGACATTGGTAAAAACCCAACCCAAGACTAAACACCATCTGGCCGGTGTTGACGACCAGATAAGGCTGAACCGGTATATTGCAAGTACCGGGTTGTGTTCCAGGCGGCAGGCCGATGACTTTATAAAAGCTGGCTTAATTACTGTAAACGACAACATTGTGAGTGAACTGGGGGTTAAAGTCAATCCGGGCGATGTGGTTAAATACAATGGAGAAAAAATAAGAGAGGAAAAAAAAGTATACATTTTGCTGAATAAACCAAAGGATTATGTAACCACTGTTGAAGACCCGCATGCGACCAAAACCGTTCTCGACCTTGTGAAAAATGCCTGTAAGGAAAGAATATATCCTGTTGGGCGGCTCGACCGCAGCACCACAGGGGTATTGTTGCTTACCAACGACGGAGACCTGACCAAAAAACTAACACACCCGAAATTTAACAAGATGAAGGTATACCAGGTAACACTGAATAAAAATGTAAAAAGCTCAGACCTTGAAAAAATTGCTTCGGGAGTTACCCTTGACGACGGTTTTATTAAGGCAGATGCAATACACTATGTTGATGCGGAAGATAAAAGACAGATAGGCATTGAAATTCACTCGGGGCGTAACAGGATTGTAAGGCGTATTTTTGAACAACTCGGGTATAAGGTCATAAAACTTGACCGTGTGTATTTTGCAGGGCTTACAAAAAAGGGTCTTCCCCGCGGTAAATGGAGGTTTCTTACAGACAGGGAAATCTCGGTGCTTAAAATGAGCGCATATAAATAGTGTCTGTCTTTAAAGTCCGCATACTTCGTTGCACACGTCCTCAAAAAGGTCATTTACGCATGGTAAACTCCCTTTTTTCGGGCTTCACGCGCCTCGTCTGCGAACCTTAAAGAACAGCCACACGACTTTAAGGACAGACACTAATAAAAGCTGGTAAACCAATACACATACCTTTAGTAATTTCCGGTTTAAAAGGCAGCGACAATGTTTAGAGTTTAATGCCCATGAACAAAACATCGTCAACCTGCGGAAATGCATCTTTCCAAAGGTTAAATGTGTTTTTAACATGGTTGTACTGTTCTTCCATGGGTTTTTTGTTGATATCTTCAAGCAGGCTTTTAAGCCTTACCATTTTAAACTTTTTACCCATAGGCCCACCAAACTGATCGGGGTAACCATCTGAAAACATATAAATAAGGTCGCCGGGACTTAATTGTATCCCTTCGTCCTGGAAATTTTTTTCTGATTTGTCATAATGTCCGCCAACAGAGCTCCTGCTGCCTTTCACATAGATTTCTTCCCCGTTTTTGTAAACAATCATCGGGCGCATGGCAGAAGCATATCTTATATAATAAGACTTAAGGTCAATCTCACAGACGATAATATCCATACCGTCATTTGCTTTTTCGGCTTCGAGGTTCTGGTTGAGGGTGTTTCTTAGCTCTTGGTCCAGGCTTCTGAGTATTTCAGACGGAGAACCTGTGGCTTCCCTGAAACAGATATCTTTGATAAGCGTAGTGCCTATCATTGACATGAAAGCCCCCGGAACACCATGCCCTGTTGAATCGGCGCATACAATTATAAATTTGGAATCTGAAATTTTATCGTACCAGTAAAAATCACCGCTTACGATGTCCCGTGGTTGATAGAAAACAAAAGCACCGGCAAAATTCTGTTGCAAACGCTTGATTGGGGGCAAAATACTCGCCTGTATCCGTTGTGCATAATTTATGCTGTCGGTAATGTCCCTGTTCTTGATCTCGATTTCCTCTTTCTGTTCAACAACTTCCCTGGTTCTTTCAGCAAGGCTTTTTTCAAGGTATTCCTGAAGTTGCTTTTGCTTTCTCTCCCTGAATTTTATGATAAGCAGAACGATTACTACCAGTAGTAAAAGTGATAATAATATAAACCACCAGGTTTTATAAAATGGAAGTTTGATACGTAATTTAATAATTACCGGGGTGTTAATATCAGTTTCGCTCTCGATAAACGATTTCAGGTAAAAAGTATATTTTCCGTCTGTTATGCGAGGGTATACCACGTAATTTAGGTTGGAAACATCTGACCACTCTGGGTCAAACCCTTCGAGCTTATAACGGTAATTTACCCTTTCGGGATCGCGGTAATAGAGCCCGGCAAATTCAATCCTGATCTTATATTTTGAGTAAGGAAGCAGTATGTCGTTTTTGAAATCAACAGGCTGATCGTTGATCAGCACCCTCAGGATATTTGTATTTGGCGGAATGGAAGCGCTTTTATCTTTCGAGGGGTCATAACAGATAAGCCCTTCGGTGGTTCCAAAAAAGAGTTTCCCGTTTCTGTCCCTACAAACGCTGTTGTAATTGCAATCGCCGGTTATCCCTTTTTCAACATCGTAAATGTATTTTGAAAAACTGTTAATATTTATTTTGGTAATTCCAAGCCTGTGGCCTACCCAAACGTTTCCATCGCCTGAAGCTATAATACTGTAACAAAAATCCGATTTCAGCCCATCTTCGGCAGTAATGTTTATAAAAGTGTCTTTACCGAAAAAATAAACACCGAATCCGTAGGTGGATGCCCAGATATTTCCGTTCTTATCCTGTGCAATGGAATTAAAATCGAGCTCAAAGTCACCGGTGATAAAACGTTCCTGAATTTCGCCGAAGGCATCAATAGCATAAATACCATTTGCCTGGGTTGCAAATAAAAGGTTGTTTTCGCTATCAAGAAAAACATGTTCTATAACATTGTGGGGCAGCCCGTTGTTAGTGCTATAGTGTACTTTTTCATCGTTGTCGGGGTTAAAGTAGTAAATACCTTCTTTGGTGGCGGCGTATACCGAATTTCCTTCCCCGATAATTGATTTAACTGAAAGTCCCAGCGAATTGGCCGGATAAACAAATTTTGAAATTTTACCGGTTGTAACATTCATCCTGTAAATGCCGTTTTTTTCGGTACCAATCCATAATGTACCCTTTTTATCGTAAAACAATGCAGTTATAAGATCATTAGGCAGGCCATGTGCTGTATTGAATTTTAATGGTTTGTTTTCTTTGGTAATATTGGTTTTTAACAGGTTTCCCATCCCTCCAAGCCATACAATGCTGTCCTGGGCACAAACTGCTGTAATATTATTGTCAAATCCATTTACCTGGTAGCCATAGAATGTAAGGGCGTCGCTCAGAAATATGGCCAGGCCGTCGCCATATGTGGCTATCCAGATATTGCCTTCCCTGTCTTCAAATACTTCTTTTATCGAATTTCCTGTAAGTCCATTTTCTTTGGTATAGTTAATTACATCGGAAAAACTGTTTTCAGACTCGTTGTAAAGAAATTTATATACCCCCGACCGAAGCGTGCTGACCCATAAATTCTTTTCCCCGTCTTGATAGATTGATTGAACATTAAGGGTGCCGAGATTAAATTCTTCTCCTTTTTTCCTGAGTGAATATGATCCATTATCGTCAGTCTGTAAAAAGTACAAGCCTTCATCTTCTGTGCCTATCCAATATCCATCATCTGAAATTGAAGGCTTAATGTTTTGTATTTTAATATATTCAAGTTCTTTAATATCTGTCAACAATTTTAAATCTGAACCACCAGGCTGGTATGAATATATACTCAAACCTTCCTGCGAACCTGAGAGTAAAAGGTTTTTTTTCAGACAAATGAATGTTAACAAATTGTTATTCAATTCACTGCTGATTCTTTTTGTTTCCTGAAAGTCTTTTATAACAAGTATACCCCCGGTCATAACCGAAACCAGGATATTACCTTCGGTATCTTCAGCAAAACCTGTGATGGTGCCTTTGATGGGCTCAATTGTTTTAGCCGGTGTAAATTTCTTTCCGTCGTAAATAATTATTGCACCATTGTGAAATCCAAACCACAGGTTGCCTTTAGTGTCTTTAAAACTAATATTGGCCACATCGCGTTCAACAATGTCTGAAACCGTCTCGGTGCTGAAATCGAAGCCATCAAACCTGCATAACCCTTCTCCGGTCCCTATCCAGATAAAACCGTTTTTATCCTGGTTGATGGTATATACAAAAGGATGGCATATACCCTGTTGTATCCCGTATTTTTTAAATTTGTAACTTTGGTTAAACGAATCGTAAGGACTTAAAAAATAAAGTGCAAGGCATAGGGTTAGTAGTTTCGCGGCTAATAATCTGTTCATTTTTGAATTATTTGCTTGTCATTAATTGGGTTTTTTTGTGCCAATGGAATATTTATATTTCGGGACCCCTCCAATTGGAATAACAAAGAATGGAAGCAGTTCCCCGTATTGGTTTCGTACATTTACCACGACATTGTTATTTCTGACAGGCGGATTTCTTTTTTTAATGAACTGAATATCAAGAGATTTATTGTGTTCTTCGTCCATGATTTTAAACTCATCTTCTATCCACTCGTCTTCGTTAGACACCTTGCTCATCTGACCCTGTCTGGCTACAGATACGGTTCTGATGAAACCGTCGTTGTCCCAGTCGAAGTTTGATAGTTTTACACTGATGGTTTTATCATCTACATAAGGATAAATATGAGACACTTCGTTAGGGTCATCATGCATCCTGAAGGAATATTCGTAGGTAAAAGCATTAGCCCCTTCAATAGGTTTATTTTCGCTATAGCTAGTGCTCAGGTAAAACCTGTATAAATTGCCATCGTCGCCGGTTATCCCGTCGGCAACGATTTTGAAAATATAACCGTCAAATTTGGTAACCAGTTCCCCTTCGGTTGGATTAAAGGGGCCGAAAGTATACCAGCCTTTGTCGTACCGGACATCTTCACCAAAGGTTTTTGTCGCCAGAAGGTTGCCGCTTTTGTAATTGCCTACAGGCTGTGTTTCCTGTGCGTCTTTGTGAGTATAACACTCTTTTCCGCCAAAAACAGAATAGGTTGTTTTTGTATCCCAAATACCGTTGAGTTCATCAAGGGCCCCGCCGGCATCCGGGTCGTAAACCTTGATATATAAGGGCTCTTTAAAGTCCCGGGGTATCCTGAAAAAAAATGTCTGGGAAAAATCATCATCGCCCCATGATTTTTCTGCCTTTGGGCCAAAGGTCATCAGGTAGGGAATATTTTCATCGCCTGCCGGCACAGGCTGACTGTATGCGAGTGGGATTAGAATGAACAATGCTGTGATGCAATATAAAATCTGCTTCATATACAATTTATTATTTTTTCATTTACACAATTTACGCAATAATACCTGCAAAGTTCGATCCAAAACATATTTATTTAAAAAAAAACAATTCTAGTCCCTTATTACAACCAATGGACGGGTAACACATCTTTGTTGTGGTTCCTGGTTTTCGTTGTTTGTAGTACTTAAAACGCCAAGCTGAACCATATAGGTTCCGGGTTTTGTGAAGACATGATTGACGTTAATTCCGGAAGCCCTCGTGCCGTCACCAAAATCCCAGTAAAAATTATCAATCTCGAAATTTAAAAGATGGGTTTTGCCTGCGCCGAAGGCAACTACCTCTGTCGCGGAAACCGTGTCGGGCATGGTAATATATGGTTGTTCGATCTCTTCTACCATATGTTCATATTCTGCCTGGCTGAAATAGACTTCGCCTGTGAGCGTATCAATTACATTTAGTTTTATAAGGTACAGGCCTGGTGTTTTATAACAGTGATTGGCTTCGAGGTCGCGTATCCTGGTACCGTCGCCCAAATCCCATTCGTACCTGAAGGAAGTGGTGTCAAGGTCTATGCTTCCCTGTTCGTAAAATATATAACAGTAATCGTTTTCCTGCTGCCGGGGACAATTAGTGAAAACCGGAAGGGTTGAACTAAACATAAAGATGTCGCGCGATTGTGAACGGTCTGACGCAAAAAAGCCTGTATCCATGGTTGAATTAATGATAAAACTGAAATCATCATTATCGGAATTGAAAGGGGCAGGCATTTTTACAGGTTCCTGCCATTCACCGTCAATCAGTTCTGAATAAAAAATATCAAGATCGGTATTATTATCATGTCCGCGTGATGAAAAATACAATCTGCCACCAGCATGGCAAAACGGAAAGACTTCATTTTCTTTGGTATTGATTTTATTGCCCAGGTTTTGTGCCGGTCCCCATGCACCACCTTCCAGTTCAGAGACGTAAATATCATAACCGCCAAAACCACGGGGGTCATCTGACGCGAAAAATAGTTGTTTTCCATCATCGGTAATAAAGGGAAAACTGTGATTGTAATTTGGCCTGTTAAATCTTTGGACAGGTTTGATGTTTACCCAGTTTTCATTAACAAGTTCGGCCGTGAAAAGACCCAGGGTGGAATCTCCCCTCAGGCTGTTTCCGAAACTTTTTGAAACATCAATGTTTCGCGAAAAATACATTGTTTTGCCATCGTTACTGAATGAAACAGGGCCTTCGTTGTAACGTGTTGAAATATCTCTTGAAAAAAGTTGTGCAGGGCCGAACCGGCCCGGTTTTCTTTGCTTTACAAGATAAATATTGTTCAACGGTCTGTCGCTCATATCGGTATGGGTAATTAAAACATCATTTTTCCGGTTCGAAACAAAAACAATGTCATTTTGGAAAAACATGGGGGCATACTCATCGCTCATTGGGTTGTTGAACGAAAGTTTCTGGGCAGAAAAATGTTTTTGCGCAATGGATTGCACCGAAACAGCATAAAAAATTATAAATGTGATTATATGACAAATTAATTTCCCCATCTATTAAAAGTTTCCCGGATCTGACACCCTGATTTTATATCCAAATTCATATTGAAAAGTAAATTCAAGCGAACCGTTATGATAATTGCTTAAATCACCCAATCCGAAGTCGTAAGATACCCCAAGCCTTGACTGGTAATTAAACTTCCAGTTAAATAAAAAGATAAAAGCTTCGTTCGGCCTGTAAGACAATCCCCCCATAAAATTATCTTTATAAATAAGATTGATGTTTAAATCCGGGGTGAAAGAATAGCTTTTTTGATACCTGATTAAGGTAGAAGGCTGTAGTCTTAAAGTATTGTTTATCGGAAAAGAATATCCGGCTGTGAGACAATAGCCGTAATTGCTAAAGTCATGGTAGACTTGTAACCCGGCCGGTTCATCCGTAACTTTATAACCCAGGAGCAGGGGTATTGAAATTCCTGCAAAAAGGTTTTGGGTGTAGTAAAAAACACCTAAGCCAAAATTCGGGAGCAGGAAATTCTGCAGTTTATCATCAAATACAAATTCTCCATTTCCCAGGTCAATCATATCAAATCTGCCCGACGCTATTCCTCCCCTGAGCCCCATAGATAATCTTCCGTTTCCGAGTGTTATCCTGTGGGCATAATTAAAGTATACACTCGAATATTTTCTTGATCCGATCTCTTCCTGGTAGCCCAGGATGCCCAGGGCAGTTTTAATGTTTTTCATCGGCCAGTGCAGGCTAAGGGTATATGCTTTAGGGGCGCCTTCAAAGCCCATCCATTGGTTACGGTGCGAAAATAAAAAGGTAAAAACCTCGTTGCGACCGGCATACGCCGGATTGATCACCAACCCGTTGAATTGGTACTGGCTGTTAAGTATAGCGCGGTCCTGGCATCTGCCGTTTATCGTGAAGATGAGGAAAAGTACCGTGAATATGTATGTTTTATAACGCATCTTATCTCAGCAGTTCAATGTAACTTTTATATGGGGGCATTTCACCTTTTCCGGCTATTTTGACCTTTAAAATATAGAAATAGGTGCCTTCGGGCAGTTCTGTTTTATTCTGATTGGTGCCGTCCCAAAAATTCCCTTCGGTGTAATTGGGTTCTTCAAACACTATCTGGCCTAAACGGTTGAAAACTATCAGTTCAATCTTCTCGGCATTTTCAATTTCCACCTTAAATACATTCATCGAGCCATTGTCAGGGGCAAACCCATTGGGAAGTTTCAGGTTGTTTACAAAAATATTTACGCTGTCTGAAACCGAAGGACAGTTTCCGTTTGTAACTGTCCATTTAAGAACATTATCCCAGTCGAGCCCGCTGATGAAAGTATTGTGGATAGTATCGTTTTCAAATACCGCATTTCCTGATGAAAGGCTCCATTTTCCGCTTCCAAACATAAGCGGTCCTGCCTCCAGCGTTGTTTGAAATACATAATCGAGTATTTTGTTTTCACCCGCTTCAGCTTCGGTTGGTTGTTCATAGAATATGAGGTAAGCACTGTCTGAATCGGCGCACCTCCAGTTCGTTTCGGTCCATTTTACCCATCCGTTCAACTTACCTGAAATAAAAGGATTTATGGTTAATGTAGCATTTTCAAGCGAGGGATCATTAAATTCACCCAATGAAGATTGCCATACCCCCCGGGTGCCGGGTAAGCTTTTCGTTGCATTAAGGGTATATTGGGTGTTGCATATTTCAGCATCGTCGCCGGCATTGGCTTCGGGAAAATCATAAACCTTTACATTTACCATTTCTGAAGCTGCCGTGAGGTCGGCAAAACATCCGCTGTCATCTTCAACAGACAGTATACGGACATTTTGAGAAGTGTTAAAAACAAATATTGCCGAGTCTGTTCCTTCTGAAGTTGTTATATCTGATCCGATTACAGCTTCGTCACCAAAGGTTATATTCCAGGGCCCATGATTGCCTGAAACAGTATATTTTAAAGTAACAGTTCCGCCTTCGCATGTTGTATCCTGCGAGGGAATGATAGAACCGGCCGGTAACTGGTTTATAAGTACCTGTACATAATTGCTGGTATCAATGCATTCTGCGCCCTGTGCTGATGAAATTACAATTCTGCGGAAATATTTTGGGGTAGTAAGGTTTTCAGTTTCAAAATTCTGTAAGTTATTTGAAGTATTTCCCGTGGCATCTGTCCAGGTATCTGCAGTATTGGCCATCTGCCAGAGATATTTGTAGTCATTGTGTTTGCCGTCAACGGGCACGGAACCGGTAAGCAGTTCCGGCGTATTGTAACATGCATATTTTAAAGCATTTTCGGCAATGAAGTTGTTTTTAATTTTTTTAAAAACATACACTTCAACAGGTTCGCTGGTATCGGCACAGATATCCGAAACCACTCTTCTGGCGAAAATTGCAGAGTCAATAAGCGCAGGAGAATTATAATCATGCAGGTTGTTCACACCGGGTGCATCCGACCATGAAACCTGGCTTTCCGGCCTGATCAGCCATTGATAAGTATATGAGCCATTGCCACCTGTCGCTGCTGGAGGTGAGAAAGGCAACGGGGCATTATTTTCGCAGATAGACTGGGCATCAAGTCCTAAATCATTTACAATAGCTGGAATTACAGTTATTTGGAGTGGGGGGGTAGTATCTTTGCATGCACCATACACACCGGAAATAACAATACGTTTAAATTCGGAGTTCTGCAAAAGAGCTGTATGCGAATGACTTATATCTGTGGCATCTGAAATTTCATTCCAGCCTGCTCCTTCGTTTATGATCCATTTATATGTGTATGATCCCGGTCCGTCTCCCCCCGAAGGGACTGAGCCGTTGAACATACGGGGTACATCTCCGTGACAGTATCTTGAAGAATCGGTTGATATGGAATTATTGGCAATGGCTTCCAATACAGTAATATTTTTTATATCTGATGTATCAATACAGGCTTTATCATTGCCTGAGAAAACAATCCTCCTGTATTGGGTATTGTTTGCAAGGGGGCCTGCGGTATATTCCATGATATTGCTTGAAGTAATATCTTCCCATCCTGAATTATCTTTTTTCTGCCACAGGTATGTATAATAACCATCGCCGTTTATGGGTTGTTCAGCACGTAAAAGCCCCGGCGTCAGACCCTGGCAGATAATGGTGTCTGTTATGGGTTTAAAAAAATTATTTGAAATTGAAGGCAACACGGTTACGGTTACGGTGTCGCTGAAATCAGCGCAGTATTTTGTTGAAGTAATAAATCTTCTGAAATACCTGGTGGCAGTTAGCTGTCCCGGAAGGTAAGGCTGATTGGCCGTAAGCAGGCTGCCCGCATCGTTCCAGTCGGTGAGGTTAAGGCTTGTCTGCCATTGATAGGTATAATTGGAGCCATCGCCGCCGGCTGGTTGGCCACCTGTTACCGGCAATGCAGTATGGTTATAGCAAATGGTATCGGTACCAAAAATTTCATTATTGGATATAGCAGGATAGATATATATTTCAACCACCTTGCTCACTGTATCTGCCTGTGGTGTGGTACCGCCAGCACTTACAATTCTTCTGAAATAAGTAGTATTGTATAGCGGTGCAGGTGTAAAATCCCGCTGGTTTGCCCCGGTGCCTGTGGCATTGGTCCATGATAGCTGATCGGTGCTCTGTTCCCATTTAAAGGTATAATTGCCATCCCCGCCCTTGGGGTTGCTTCCTGTAATTATTTTGGGTTGCTGCCCTGCACAGAGTGTATCTTTTCCCCTGATTACATTGAAAAGAAAACCGTTTAATGGTAATATCAGGGAGGGAAATGTTTTACCGTGAAGACCGTATGTGCCTGACGTGCTGCAACCAGAAACGCCTCCCGGGGCGCCACGGGAAGTATCGCAAACAAAGTATTCCTTGTTTTGGCCTGAAAACCAGAATACACCGCCTCCACCGCCTCCACCTGAGCCGGTGCAACTTGACCCTGTGCTTCCGCCCCTGCCTCCTTTGACCGAGATATTGAGGGCGCCAGCGAATGTTGTGGCATCGAGCAACACTGTCCCGCCGCCGCCGCCGCCACCACCACTGGCATTGTAAGTTCCTTCTATGTTTTCTCCGTCTGCAATTATGTTATAGTTATTTCCGGTAATTACTCCGGCTGCAATGATCACAATTCCACCGCCGTCTCCACCTTGAGAAGCAGTGGTTACGGTACTTTGTACCCCTGCGCCGCCCCCTCCGCCCATGGTAATGCAATTATTACTGTAGAGGTCGTTTGCATTCAGGCCCCCCATGGCAATCGGGGGGACGAAACTACATGAAGTATCCTGTCTTCCGCCATTTCCGCCATCGCCAAAATTACTGCCACCTCCACCTCCCGAAAACAAGCCGTTTCCGCCGCCTCCTCCTGATGAAGCAAAGAAACAACCTTTGGCGTATGGAAAAGTTATGCTCACATTGCCTTCTCCCTTATCACCAGCCCTGTTGGTTTCAATTGTAAGAAAATTCACGGTGTCATTTGCCGGCCGGCACCCTCCTGTGTAATTCGTCTCTGGGGTTGCCCCTCTGAAACCTTTGTCAGAGACATCAATATTGCCTTCGAAACGAAGGGTATCGTAAACAACCATGATCAGAATCCCCCCGGTATTTCCATCCCAGTCTTTGGCAGTAGCCGTCCCGCTTATAAGGGCGTTGTTTTCACACTCGCGCACGCTTACAAGTTGGATTTTTTCACCGTTGTCATAAGTATTCATTAGGTCTGAGGTAAAAATGATCTTTTTATTAAAAAGATCTACCTCTTCAACCTGCAGAATTTCATAACGGCCTGTATTTTTATCCGAAATCTTTGTCCCACGGGCAGGTTCACCACGGTTTCCTGTCCCATCGGTAGTGTCGAGTTCCACACCTGTCATTTGTATCAATAGAACTTTATCACCATCCTGAAAAAAAGAAATTTCCGCGTTGTCTTCATAGGTGGCTTCATCGGTACCTACAGCCAAAACCTTCAAATAATGGTTTACAATTCCGGTAATTGTATCCTGGGAAAAAGAATTACAAAATATGTATACTACAACTGATATTGCAATAACTCTTTTTAGCATTTGCAAAGGTTAACTGTTTGTAAAAACCAAATATAACTATTTAAAAGATTTAAAAATTAACAAATTTTCAACATTGAAGCAATAATTTTTAGTAACAGGAGGGCTTAATTTTTTGAAATCTGTGTATGCGTGCAAAACGTTTTTTTCATAATGGCCAGTTTTTTTAGTGTAATTATTGAATCCATTGACCCTAAAAATTCAGTATTTCATAAAAAATAAACAACCAATCTGTAATAATTAAAGTATGAAAAGATGATATAATGCGATTTGCCTGTAACCCTTGCATTATTGTGTTTTTGAATACAGGCACCATAAATATCAGGTTTCAACCTTAATTAAAACTTAAACTTATGAAACAAATCTTATACGTACTGTTTTTATCAGGGTTTCTTTCTTCTATAACGGGATTGAATGCCCAGGAAAAACTGCCATGGAAGAATTCTTACTATAAATACAAAATCTCCCATAAATCAAAAGAGGATACTATTCCATCATTGTTCTGCCTGCTGAATCTTGAAGAGTTACGCAAATACCACCATATATATATAACATATAATGATAAGGTTAAAAAATATTCTACAAAAAATATTCTGAAGGACACAGTTGCAGATTGTAAAATTGAAGACAATATGGTGTATTTCAGGATAAACAGGTCGCTGAGTGAGCCATTTGTAATCATGACCGGTGAGGATTATAAGGGACAGAAATACAAAATATACGAGCATAACGACAGGGGTGAGTTAATAGACCCGGCTGCAGAAAGAGAAAAGTGGGTAAAGGCAATGAACCGTCTTGATTCAATAGAATATGTCAGGAGCTTTGACAATGTATTTATTGGCAAGGATGGTAAGCCCAGGCACAGGGATAGAAACGGAAAAGTCCATATGATTGACTGGCAGGCATACAGAAAGGGCTACGGAAACAGACATAACTAATTGACAGATTTTTTTAGCTACCGATTAAACCAACATGAACATAAAAACATAAAACTAAATTTCAGACTTATGAAAAACAAGATAATATTAAGTATAGCATTGTTCATGTTCTGCGTATCATGGCACCCGCTGATTTTTTCTCAATCAATAACCCTGAGCCCCAGCAAAGATGCCTATCTTTTGTTGAGCCTCAGACCGGGTTCGGAATATATGGCAAACTCCAATTATGGCAGTTATACACTTTTTTCTGCCGATGAATGGACTGCCGGCGGATACCGCACCAATGTCAGAAGCATTATAGATTTTGACCTGACAGGTATACCTTCCGGTGCCCACATAGCGGAAGCCAGGTTATCTTTTTATGCCATGCAGCCCCAACCCAATGACAATTACCGGCATATGAACTATATCACGATGCAGAATACCGGTTACAAGTCAAATGCATGCTACCTTGAACGTATAACGGAGAACTGGGATGAAAAAACAGTTACTTATAACACTCAACCGGCCTCTATCACAACAAACCGGGTAATACTGCCAATATCCCAGACCTTTACCGAAGATTATTTAAATGTTGATGTAACTTCCCTTGTCAGGGATATGCTCGCAAATCCCGCGTCCAGTTTTGGATTTATGTTACGGCTGGTGAGCGAATCGCGGTACACCAGAATGGCTTTGTGCTCTGGCGATCACCTGGATTCAACAAGGCATCCCCGTTTGACCCTTCGTTATCTTGACAGGTTATCAACCAGCAATGATTATAATTTGCTTTTAAAAGGAGATGGTACATTATGGGCATGGGGCGATAATTCTTATGGCCAACTGGGCGACGGAACGATCATTGGTAAAAACTTACCAGTCCAGGTAGGCGACCAGTCAGACTGGAAACAGGTTTCTGCCGGTTATACACATGCAGCAGGGATAAAAAATGACGGTACTTTATGGGTATGGGGTACACAAGGTATGGGCGAATTGGGAGACCCGACACAAAGAATTGTACCCGAACTGGTTGACAGTTCAACAAACTGGGCTAAAGTATCTGCCGGTTTTGCACATAACCTGGCCATAAAAACCGATGGTTCGCTTTGGGCATGGGGTAATAACAAGTATGGCGAATTGGGCGATGGTACAATGTTCAACAAGTTGCAACCGGTTAAGATCGGTTATGCTAAAGACTGGAAAGAAATTGAAGCCGGTTTTCTTTATTCATTGGCCATAAAAACCGATGGGACACTCTGGACATGGGGTGATAACAGGTATGGTCAGTTAGGTGACGGTACAACATCACGCAGGGTAGCCCCTGTAAAAATAACCGGTGACAATAACTGGAAACAGACTTCAAGTGGCGGTTACCATACTATGGCACTCAAAACCGATGGTACCCTGTGGGTATGGGGGAACAATACTTATGGCCAACTGGGTGACGGAACAACTACTCCTTCGTATGTGCCGGTAGAAGTAGGCTCAGATAATTCCTGGCAAAGTATTGATGCAGGATATGAATTTTCAATGGCTACGGCGGTTGACAATACGCTCTGGGGATGGGGCTCAAATACATATGGTCAATTAGGTGATGGTACAAACTCCGATCAATATAGCCCGGTAAAAATATCCAATATTCCGGAATGTGCCATGGCGGCTGCTGGTTGGTCTCATACCATAATTCTTGATTACAATAACAAGTATTGCGGGTCTGGTTTGAACATTTATGGACAACTGGGTGACGGAACTTACAATATTAAAAATACTTTTGACTGTTTTCCAGCAGACCCCGTATTGAAAAGCAGCAATGCAGCTAACAGCAGTAATACTTTTGGAGAAGGGTTACAAACAGATGATCAGGAAAGCTCATATCTTTTGTATAACAGCCCCAATCCCTCAGATGGAATCACCACGGTATTTTACCATTTAGCAGAAGAACCTGAAAATGCCAGCATTGCAGTTTATAACATGTTTGACGGCCAAACCAGGGAATTCCGCATCGTTGGTTCAGGCAGTTCGTCTATCCAGTTATATTTGCAGGATATGCCGGCAGGAATATATTCGTATTTTTTAATTGTGAATGACAAAAAGGTAGATGAGAAAAAAATGGTTATCGTTAGATAACTTTTTCAGCATAGATTTTTGTTTATAACAGATAGAAAAACCGGCTTCAATGGCCGGTTTTTTGTCATTTATCCCCCGTAAATGCAGGTAATTCAATATAGAAAACAGTCCCCTTTCCCCAGGATGTTTCAAAGTATATCCGGCCGCCGATACTTTCTATAATATCCTTTGTTATGGCAAGACCTAAACCCATACCACTTGATTTGGTTGTAAAATTGGGGGTGAATAGTTTGGCTTTTACATCATCATGAATTCCCTTGCCATTGTCTTCAACTTTAGCAAGCACTTTACCATTGACTTTGTTCAGCGTGACCAGGATTTTACATGCCCGGTCCTCAGGAACTGACTGAACGGCATTTTTAAACAGATTAATAAAAACCCTGGCAAGTTGTTCTTTATCAGCAAAAACATACACGGGGCCATCAATTAAAGGTTGATATTCAATAGTAACTTCAGGTGCATTTGAAAACAGGCTGATGTTATTTCTAATAACAATTTCTATATCAAGCTTCTGGTTTTTGGCCTTTGGCATTTGGGCAAAATTTGAAAACTCCGAAGCAATCTTTGAAAGATTGTCTATCTGTTCGATCAAGGTTTGGGTAACCTTATCATGTATTTCGGCATAGTTTTCTTTTTTATCTTTCCAGGCACGCTGCAGGTGTTGAATGGTAAGCCGCATTGGCGTAAGCGGATTTTTTATCTCATGGGCAATTTGTCTGGCCATTTCGCGCCAGGCACTTTCACGTTCAGACTTTGCCAGTAGTTCTGCGCTTTTCTGAAGTTCCTGTACCATGCGGTTATATTCCTGAACGAGGCTTGCTACCTCGTCGCTCCCCGAATAATCAATAAGTTCGTGGTTTTTTAACAGTTTTACCTGGCTGAATTTCTCCTGCAACAACCTAAGTGGCTTTGTAATGGTATCTGAAATAAAAATTGCAACCGCGATGGTTAAAAGTATTAACAACGAATATATATTTACGATGGCAACAGCCAGGTTTGTGATTTCCTGCCGAAGTTCTTCTTCGCGGGTGAAATAAGGCAGGTTGAGGTACGCAAGCAGTTTATTATTGGCATTGATAAAAGGAACATAGGCCGACAGGTAATGCAGTTTCCCGATATTTTCCCTGTGAACATATTCGGCTTTCTTTTCTATCATGAGGTTATTTAATGCCAAAGGGTTCATTTTGGTTCCTGTAAGACCGCGGTCAAAAATCTCGGGCCTCGAGGTTGCTATCAGGTCCCCTGAAGGGTCAAAGAGGTTAATGTCGGTATAAAAGACATCGGCAAACTTCTGTAAAAGCTGGTCAAGGTTGTCATAACTATCCGACGCCCAGTTGGCCGAAAGAACCTCTTCGTAAGCCAGTTTGTGATCGAGTTCGGTATATACCGACTGAATCTTTTCGGTAATGTTGTCAAAGTTTTTCTTCTGGTACTGTTGCAGGCTGAAATAAATGGTGCCGCCCCCGATAAGCAACAGCGACAACAATAGTATTGAGAATACGGCAAACTGTATCTTGTTTTTAAAGTTAAATTCGATCTTTCTGCTTCGGGATGTTACTTTTGTAAGTGCAAATGTTATGAGCAGGCATACATAATAGAAAACAAAAATGTAAGAAAAAGATATCAGGCTGTTATAGACATTAATGGTAGGTTTGCTCAGAATGATGGCATTTTCAGAGTTTACATTATAAATTAAATGGTCAAAATCATCAAACCTTACAAAGCTATATTCTTTCTCCTGTTCACCGTAAATATCACGTGCCAGGCTGTAATGAAATTCTCCCGACTGGGTAATGAGGTTGTTTTGATAATATTTTGCATAAGAATATTCCCCAAGGTATGAATCAACATCCAGCCTGCTGTCAAGAAGCAATTCGGGGTAGCCAAACTCTTCCGAAACAAGCGTAGACTCAAGTTCAATAAATAATGATATCTCCGGAAACTCCCGTGCTTTGTTCAGGTAAGTGATTTTTCCCAGGTAATTGATGCGGCCGTTTGTATTGTCAATGAAATAAAACTTTGAATTAGGCAATAACATGCCCCTGTCGCCTATATACTGGTCGAAATATTTATAGCAGTGATACCTGTATTCATCAGGAATTGTAAAGACCACGCTATCCGAAGGCCTGCAATCATAAAACCTGAAATCGTATTTTCCCCAGAACCCTTTGAAATAGTTGTTTTTTAAATAGCTGCGTAAATCTGCATAACTTACATCCATATCGAACAACATATCGGCCAGAGTGCTGTCGCTGTTAAGTTCCCCGGACATTTCTTCAAGCAGAAGCTCAGCAATCGGGTCGTGCTCGTTTGCCAGGTTTTCAACAAGAATTTTCATATTTTGCCTGTCTTTACGAATGGTGGTATCAGCAATATAGTATACAATATAAACCGAAGAAATAAAGACAATTAGAACCAGTATGCCGTACCTGTAAAAATAATTTGTCTTGAACCTGATTATTACCAGTGCAGAAAAAAGCAGAAAGAAAAACAATACAGAGTATGAATCAACCATCTCACCTGTAAGATACAATAAAAGTACCGAAGCGATAAGTATCAGGGAAAAGCTGAGGATTATCCGTTCCATCCGTATGGTTTTTTTACCAATTTCGGATATTTTATCAATCAGCATTACCAGGGCTGCAAAATGCATTCCGATAACAATCAGGCCAACAAAACTATATATGTTTAAACTTGTGATTTTATAAACTTCAAACGAAATATTTGAATTAATAATAAGGCTTGAAAAAATATGTCTTATGTAAAAAAAGTAAAATACCAGGGCAATAATGAACAAGTTATTAAGCGAATATCTGCCCTGTTCTTTTGTTTGGTAAAACCTTTCGTGTATAAAAAAATCACGGTTGAGTTTTATAATGATGTAAAAAATACAGACAGTGTTCAACAATAAATCGCCCAGCGAGGGCAACAAATCTGAATTTGCGAAAATCACCGGGCTGAAAAGGTCGTTACTGTAAAGACCTTCCGGGAACCTGAAAACGGTCTGGATCAGCCTGAACCCGGCTAAAAAAACTGTAAACCCGGCAATGGCATAATTTTTTTTCACAGGGTTGTCAATTCTTTTCAGCAGCGCATTTATGAATAACAGAAATACAATGATCCCGGTTAAGTAAAAAAAGAAAGCCAGGTTTTTTTTGTACCAGGGATATTTTAACTCGTTGTTTATCAAAAGCGAAAAAAGATAACCACCATCGTTTCCCCTGATCTCGTAAGAATTTTCTGTTTTATTTTCAATAATAGAGACTGATGGGGGCATTTTAAACGATGACTGAAATTCATTTTCAAGAAATTTGTTTTTGTAGGAAAATTCTTTTTTTATCAATATCAACCCAACTGCCTGGTATTGTCCAAGATTATAGGTTTTTAATGCATACCAAGCATGGTTATTGAAGATAAGCTTAGATTTGTAAAATAACGAATCAAAATAATTCGGAAACAGAATAGTGTTGCTTGTAAAATTGGTCAGCCGGTTATTTTTATAAATCAGTATTATGATACCTTTCTTGTCAAAATCTTCAATTGGCCCAATTTTTCCTGTAATAAAAAGAGTTTCAATGGTATTGTCAAGCAATAGAAATTTTTCATCAAGCGTTTCCTGAAATTTTTCAACATCTTTTTTTCCATAGGTTATCCCCGAAAAAATATAACCTGAGAAAAAAGCCAGGAGAATAAAGGATATAAAGGCTATAAATAACTTCAGGGGGGTATTCATATTATGCCTGGTTTATATTGTTTCCCCAACAGGTTAAATGTGATGATAGGGTTCATTATTGAGTATTGTAAAGGCCCTGTATAGCTGTTCAATAAAAATAAGGCGTACCAACTGGTGCGGGAAAGTCATTCTTGATAAAGAAATCCGTTCATCGGCACGGTCATAAACAGGCCTTGAAAATCCAAACGGGCCGCCCGTTACAAATGCCATATTTTTTATTCCACGGTTCATGATTTTCTGTAAATGAGCGGCAAACTCGGTTGAACCGTATTCAAGTCCTTTTTCATCAAGCACTACAACGTAGTCGGTCTTTAAAACTTTTTTAAGGATAATTTCACCTTCCAGTTCTTTTTGCTTATCGAAGGTAAGGCTTTTTGCATGCTTTATTTCAGGAAGGTCAATATACTCGAATAAAACATAGTTTTTCAACCGTTCTGCATATAATCCCACTCCTTCTTTTACATGCTTTTCGGTTGTTTTTCCGGTGTTAATCAATTGAATTTTCACGAAAACAATATTTTTATAATAATTAGAAATTCAGTTCTTTATCGTATTTAACTATATAATACAATAGGTAAATTTTTTTTCAGGCTTGTATCTTGCAGCAAATTACAGGCCAAAAAATCGCAATCGAAGATTGGAATTATGCATAGAATAATTCGGGTTAATAATTTTCGGTAGTTAAAATAATATTTTTAACTTGCAAATAATAATAATTGGTTTGATTTTTGTTCACTAAACTGAAAATATTAAAAAAATTGAAATGAAACAGATCAAACTATACCTGGCTGTTTTTATAGGGTTGCTTCTTATGTCGGGCAATACAACCGGTTTTTTGCCACCGGATATTCCCGATGGAATTATTCTTGCCCTTAAGAAAGGAAGTGCATCTGATCTTGCAAAATATATCAATGTAAATGTTGAACTTACGATAGACGGAAATGAGCAGATATACAGCAAAGAGCAGGCAGAACTTATCCTGAAGGATTTTTTCATAAAGAACCCTGTAAACAGCTTTTCAATCATTCATAAAGGTGGTAAGGAAGATTCGAGATATGCTATCGGCAACCTTAATACCGTAAAAGGTGATTACCGGCTTACCCTTCTTGTAAAGATTAAAGATAACATGCCTTACATCCACCAACTCAGAATAGAGAAAGAGAATGCACAGTAAACTCATTGACCAGCTCATTGACCTTGCAATTACCGAAGATATTGGGGACGGCGACCATACATCTCTTGCATGTATACCCGCCACTGCAACAGGAGGCGCCAAACTTATTATTAAAGACGAGGGAATCTTGTCAGGTGTTGATATTGCACTGAAAGTTTTCGGAAAAATTGACCCTTCGCTTGCCGTGGAGGTTTTTCTTAAAGACGGGGCTGCTATTTTTCCCGGTGACGAGGCATTCACCGTGAACGGACCGGTTCGTTCCATCCTGAGGTCAGAAAGGCTGGTATTAAACTTTATGCAGCGAATGAGCGGGATAGCCTCAGTTACCCACCTCTATGCTTCGAAACTTGAAGGTTTGAAAACAAAAATTCTCGACACCCGGAAAACAACACCCGGCCTGCGGCTCATAGAGAAGCTTGCCGTAAGGACAGGTGGTGGCTGCAATCACAGAACCGGCCTTTTTGATATGATATTGATCAAGGACAACCATATAGATTTTGCAGGAGGTATTGGCAAAGCCATTGCAGCAGTGCAGGATTACCTGGCCAGGAACACGCTCAACCTGAAAATTGAAATTGAAGCGAGAACACTTGACGATATAAAGGAAATTCTGGAAACAGGGAATGTTCACCGTATTATGCTCGATAATTTCAGTATTGGTGATACACGCCTTGCATTAGAGATGATCAATGGCAGATACGAAACCGAGTCTTCGGGAAGAATAACCATAGATAATATAAGGGATTATGCCGAATGCGGTGTAGATTACATTTCTGTCGGGGCGCTCACCCACCAGATAAAAAGCCTTGATATGAGCCTTAAAGCATGTGATTTTTAATTATGCCACAGGAAGGGGAACAACCAAAATACCGGTTTTTTAAGGGTAAAATAGAAAAATTAACCTGTTATTTTGAAGATATTTCATTCCCGGGGTCTGGCGGTGTGCCTGTTTCAGATGTAATTACATTTTTTTTCAGGGGATTGTCAAAAGGGTCTTTAAACATCAGGGCATCGGCCATTGCATTTAATTTCATGCTTGCCCTTGGCCCGGCATTGATTTTTTTGCTGTCTACCATTCCCTATCTCCCTATTAAAGATTTCAGGAACGAGTTGCTCGAGATTTTAAACGAAATCATTCCTACCAATTCATATATTGCCCTGGAAGCCCTTATAGACCAGCTATTTATTAAGAGCGGCGGAATGCAGGTTTTTGGGTTCCTTGTGGCTTTCTTCTTTGCTCAAAAAGGTATCAATGGCATGATTGAGGCATTCAATGTAACCTACCATACCATCGAAACCCGTCCCTGGATACAACGCAGGGTTATAGCCATACTTTTGGTATTTATCCTTTTTATACTGGTTACCGTTGCACTGTCACTTTTATTTTTCAACAAAGTTTTTATAAATAAATTGGTTGAGAATGAAGTTATTAAAGCAGATTTCACCTATTTTTTATTTTTAACAGGCAGGTGGTTTATTATAACCATACTCACTTTTATATCCATTTCGTTTTTCTACTATCTCGGGCCATCACGCAAAACACACTGGAGATTTTTCACGGCTGGCTCTATCCTGGCAACATTGCTTACCATTCTTGCCTCGGTAGGTTTTTCGTATTTTGTTAACCATTTTGCACAATTCAACAGGTTTTTCGGATCAATAGGGGCACTGGTCGCGCTAATGCTGTGGATGAACTTTAATGCCCTCACGTTGCTTATCGGCTTTGAACTGAATGCCAGCATAAAAAATGCCCGCATCAATTTTGGTTCTAATCAGGAAGCAAAGATTGCAAACCACATACAGGAATAAGAAAAGAGTGTCTTCCCGGGCAGGTTAAAACAGCCCGCCGTTAATGTCTATAGAGGTACCGTTGATATAGGGTGAGTCAATTAAAAATTTAACTGCTTTGTATATTTCTTCAGGATTTCCGAATTCACCCGTTGGAATCTCTTTTTTAAGCTGCATTTGAAGCTCTTCGGGAACCTGTTCAATCATCCCGATATTGAAATATCCGAGGTTAAGGTTATTAATGGTGATATTTTTACCTGCATTTTCGGCAGCAATACTTTTGGACATCCCCCACAGGGCTGCCTTTGATGCTGCATAGGCGCTTGTTCCAGCCACTCCCCTTTGTGCAAGTATTGAGGAAAAATTAATGATCCTTCCGTAATTCTGTTCGCGCATGAAAGGCAGTATGGCCCTTATCATGTTAAAAGTACCCAGAAGGTTCACCTGTATTACCTCATGCCATTTGCCAAGGTCTGATTTATGTGCCGAACAATTGTAATTTATTGCCGCACAGTTTAACAAGACTACATTTTTAAGCTTGGGCTTTATGCGGTAAAACCATTCGATGATTTCGTTAAAGTCTGAAATATTGACTTTTGAACAATATTCGCTGTCTTCTTCCGGTTTGGTATTAAGGTAGGTGCCGTATACTGTAAGGTTATCTGCCCTGAATTTATCTGTCAGGAACTGTCCGATACCCCTCGAAGATCCTGTAATTATGATCATTTTGGTTGATATTTAGCGGATTGAAAAATTACGCTATTTTTAATAAATATGCAACACTCATTTATTTAAATGTTCAAAAACAGGGAAGTAACACACTTCATAATTATAATGCGGTTTCTGTTTATGCCCATTTTATTACAGAAGCCCCATAAGTCCAACCACTGCCTATTGCAGCAAAAAGAATTATGTCACCTTTGTTTAGAAGACCTTTACGGTTTACCTCATCAAGAAGAATGGGTATGGTACCTGCCGAGGTGTTTGCATAGTGTTCCATATTGGTCATGACCTTTGAAAAAGGCAGCCCGATAATCCTGGCTGTGTCTTTCAGGATTCTTATCCCGGGTTGATGTGGTATCAGGAATTTTATTTGTTCTACAGTTATTTTTGAGTCTGCAAGAACCTCTTTGATAACTGTGGGCAATACTTTGGTTGCAGTTTCATACACTGCTTTTCCGTTCATCTGGTAGTAATGAAGTTTTTTATCTATTGTTTCCTTCGATGCGGGCATCTCCGATCCACCTGCCGGAACTGTGAAGTTATATTTACCCCTGCCGTCTGAATATAATCTGAAAGCCAGAAACCCCTCTGAATCCTCTGCATGCGAAATAACAGCCGCCCCTGCACCATCGCCAAAAAACACACAATCTCTTCTTTCCCAGTCGGTAATGCGCGAAAAAGTATCGGCCCCGATTACCAGCACATTGTCGTATACCCCGCTGGCAACATACTGGCATGCTACCGACATACCGTAAAGAAAACCCGAACAAACGGCTGCAAGGTCGAAGCAAACTGCATTGTATGCTTTAATCTTATCCTGCACGATACAGGCTGTTGAAGGTGCAAGCCTGTCAGGGGTGGATGTGGCAACAATGATCAGGTCAATTTCTTCCGGGGTCAAACCTGCATTTTCAATGGCGTTTCTGCCGGCTTTTGCCCCAAGATCGCTCGAAGCTTCTTCTTTTGCTGCAACGCGACGTTCCCTAATGCCAAGGTTTTCATAAATCCAGGTATCATTTGTTTCAACAAGTGTTTCCAGGTATTTATTTGTAACGATCTTTTCAGGAAGATATGAACCGGTTCCAATGATTTTTGCCTGTCTTACAAGTTGTTTCATATTCTCTTTTTACAACAGATTTGAATCGGTTAAAATACCAATTGTTGATGAAACAGATATAAAAACCACGTTTTTTTTTTCATTATTTATCCGTTTTTCAACATAAGTGAACGGGGGGTATTGTCCTTCCGGGAATGAAAAATAAACCGATTTTAATCCATAATAACTTCTGGTTGTTAGTAACTCTGGTTTTACCCATGCATTATATTATTTATATTTGATTTGATGTGTAGAAAAATGGTTGGAAGAAAACATATTATTCTAATTGGTTTAGTGGTTGTAGCAGTCATAGTTGTTTTCTTTTTTTTGTTTCAAAAAGGGAGGATGAAAAAAACCGACGAGCCACTAAAAGCTATTCCCGTTGATGCCGCTTTGATCATCCAGGTGAACGATTATGGACGTTTGGTGCAAAATCTCAGAAAAAACAGTGTTTGGGAAATAACAACAGGTATACAAAGCCTTAAAAGAATAGAACAACAGATATATTTTTTAGACTCAGTTTCAAGGGCAGACAAAAATATCAGGGAGATATTAAATTACAATCCATTTTATATCAGCATGCATGTTACGGGAAAAGGTAAGTTAAGTTTTGCTTTTGTACTAAAAATGCCTAAGGGAATTCATGAAAAGAGCATTAATCAGACTATTGAAAACCTGGTAGAGAATTCCGGTACCATAACATCAAGAAAATATGAAAATGCTGAAATTTTCGATATAAGACTGCTTGACAAGGACATCGTTGATAATTTTTCATATACTGTTACCAAAGGTTTATTAATACTAAGTTTCTCACCTTTGCTCGTCGAGGATGCATTGAGGCAGCTTACCGTTACAGAATCTATTGCAGATGATGAGAAATTTGTGGAATTGCTGAAAACTGTTGGCAAAAATGTAGATGCCAATATTTTTCTGAATTATCATCATCTGCCGAAAAGTGCCGGCCTCTATCTAAAAAGTGACTACCGTTCGCGTCTTCTGTCAGGCAATGATTTTGCAGAATGGGCAGCACTTGACCTGAATTTGCCGGACGAGGCCATTTTATTAAACGGTTTTACTGTGCTGGGTGATTCGGTACAGCAGACCGGCAGCTTATTTTTAAATCAGTCACCCTCCAAAATTACGATTGATAATTTTCTTCCGGCCACCATTACATCATATATTTCTTTTAACCTGTCCGATGTAAATCTTTATCTTGAAAATTATAAAAAACAGCTAACAACCACTGGCCGGTTAAACGACTACAATAAACAGGTGACACTTCTTAAAAGCAAATACAGTTCAGATATTCAAGATGTTTTTTATGGTCTTGTAGACAATGAAATTGCACTGGCTTTTGAGGCTTTTGATTCGAATAAGCGCAATACCAATGCATATGTTGTGGTCAATACCAAAAGCAAGGGGCATTCTGAAAAAATACTCACTGATTTCATTGACAGGGTTGCTGCTGCAGACAGAAAAGACAAATCGGGTTTTCACTTTAATTATAGAATTGATAACGAACTTTCTTTTGCTGTTTATAAAATGCCCTACCAGGGCTTTATTGAAACATTCTTGGGAGGTTTCTTTAACCAGGGTAACACAGACTATTTTACTTTTATTGACAACTACCTTGTTTTTGGAGAATCGGTTGAATCATTGTCAAAATTCATACATGCGAATGTTTTAAACCGAACCCTGTTAACAGATCCTTCTTACCGTGAATTTAAAGACTATTTATCACCACGCAACACCGTTACTTTTTATTGTGATTTAAGCAGGTCTGTCCTTAACTATTCAGAATATCTTTTACCCGAAGTAGTTAAAACCTGGGAGGAAAATATTCATATTTTTCAGAAAGCCAAAGTAATTGGTTTTCAGTTAAGTTCGCAGAGAAAGTATTTATATACAAGCATTTTCATGAAAGGCGTAACGGAGTACAACGATAAACCCAGAACTGTATGGGAAAGCCTTTTAGATACAACAGTCAGCTTTAAGCCGCAATTTGTTATTAACCATAACACCAGGCAAACCGAGATTTTTGTGCAGGATGAAAAAAACAACATATATCTTATAAATCAGGTGGGTAGAATACTTTGGAAGCAGAGTATACCTGAAAAAATCAAAAGCGGAATCTTCCAGGTTGATTATTACATGAACGGCAAACTGCAATTGCTGTTCAGCACAGAAAATTATCTTCACCTGATTGACAGAAACGGCAATTATGTAGAAAGATATCCCGTTAAATTACGATCTCCTGCCACCAACGGCATGGCCCTTTTTGACTATGACGATAATAAAAATTACAGGATATTTATCGCCTGTGAGGACAGGCAGGTTTATGCCTATGATAAGGAAGGCAACATTGTAAAAGGATGGTCGCCCGAAAAGACAGAAAGCGAAGTAACACAACCCTTGAACCATTTCAGGGTGAAAGACCGCGACTACATCGTATTCGGCGATAACCTCAATACTTATATTCTCGACAGGAAAGGCAATACCCGTATCGAAGTGAAAGAACTTATACCCAGGTCATTGAACAACAATTATTATCTTGAACCTACCGGTGAGCTTCAAAACTCGTTCATCGCATTTACCGATACAGCCGGTACTGTGTATAAGATTTTTCCCGATGAAAGAATTGAAAAAACAAACCTGTTAGCTTGTACCCCTTATCATTTTTTCGATCTGAAAGATGTAGACGGCGACGGCCATAAAGATTTTATTTTTCTTGATGAAAACAAACTTACTGTTTTCAGACACGATAAGACAAAATTATTCACTTATGATCCCGGGGTGCCGGTTGATATTTCACCCGTTTATTATCATTTTTCAGCAAATGACAGGAAAATTGGTTTAGTTTCTAAGAAAAAATGCTTAATTTTTCTAATAAATAGTGATGGCTCAATGTATAAAGGTTTTCCTCTCAGGGGTTGCACCCAGTTCAGTATCGGGTATCTTGGCAGCACCATATCTCATTTTAACCTGATAACAGGGGGGGACAACAACTTTTTATATAATTATGCCGTACAATAGGTCAGATTAAAGTAAGAACCATGAAAACAAAAAAACTCTTTAGCAGCCTTTTAGCACTTACAGGTGTTTCAGTTTTATTTTGGCAGGCCTGCATCAAAGATGAAATTGATTTTGAAAACATATCAGGGATGATTGAATACAATCCTGAGTTACATGCCCCTGTTATTCGTGGCTCCTTTACCATTGCCGATATATACGATGCCCAGGATGAAGACTCGGTTATTGTGCTGCGAGGGGATTCAATTTATGTTTATATCAGACAAGACTCTGTATATAATTTCAATGTGGCCGATTTTATCGAAATCCCCGACCAGGGGTCGCAGCATTACGATATTACTTCTCCGCCTTATGATCTTGTGTTTGCTACACCCCAGGTATATACTCTTGTGCAGACTGACAGCTTTCAGATAACACTTGAAAACGGTATGCGTCTTGATAGTATCCTTACCAATTCCGGTACCCTTGTTATGGATATCCATTCAACTTTCAGTGCTGTAGGGGCATTAAGGATTACCAGTCCATCGCTTTACATGAATGGTGAACCATACGATACAATTATTCAGTTTTCACGGGCATCGGGAGATTACCAGCAAACACACTCAGTGCCATTGCAGAATGCAAAATTGGTAGTAAACAACGATAATCCAGACTATTCCAAAATGGAAGTGAATTTTATTGTTGTTGTTGCAATGCAGGCTGGTGAAACCATAAAGGCCAATAGTACTGCAGAAATTGATTTCAGCATACAAGACCTTAATGATTTTGAAAGAGCTTTTGGGTATGCCGGTGACACTGCCTTTGCAGAAGATACCATTATTGATGTTGATCTTGGTGAAATAGAAGGATTATCGGGTACGTTTGCAATTACCAACCCAAAGATTAATTTTTTATATACCCACTCTTTCGGACTGCCAATAGGATTTAACCTGAAGGTAAAAGGTTATTTTGAAGATGGTGACAGTGTAGTGCTTGAACCGGGAATGCAAAGGATTACCATTTCAGAGGATTACACCAACCCTGAAGTTTCTTCTATGCTTTCTTTCAACAGGAACAATATATCCAACATAGACCAGTTCCTGGTGTTTCCGCCTCCCGAGCAGATTGGTTTTGCTGTGAATGTGCAGGCTAATCCCGATGGGAATACCGGTGCGCAAAACTATATCCTCGGAAACAGTCAATTACTCCTTGGACTGGAAATAGAAGTGCCCCTTGAATTCAGGGCTGACCTGCAGTTTCGTGATACGACGAAACTTGACATTGAAGACAGTGAAGATGTACAATATATCGAATATGCCAACCTGCACTATAGGTTCAGAAACGAATTTCCTCTAAATGTTGGCGTTACCCTAATTTTGCATGATTCAATCAGCAATGTAAATGTAGATACCATTGTTGTGAACAACCGTGGTGACAAGTTACTGCTTAAAGCTGCCGCAGTTGATGAAAGCGGAATCTCTTTAACAGAACAGGTTGCAGAAGTTCCAGGTGTTATGGAACTAAGCAGCAAAGAGATTGAAAATTTCTTTAACAGGGCAAACAAAGTTATCATTATTGGTGAATTGTCTTCCTATAACCCTGAAACCGTAAGTTCTGTTAAAATCCTCAGCACCTATTCGCTTGGTTTTAAGTTTAATATAGAAACAAAAATTCATTATACGGGCAATATTGAATAAACTAAGAAAAAATAAAACCATGATACTTTATAAACCTGGAAAATTTACCAATACCCTTTTTTTGGTTGTTGTATTGTTTTTTCTGAAAGGGCATCATGCTGCTGCACAGCAAAGCAATATCCTGTATTATATGCAAGGTGTGCCACAGTCTCACCTGCTCAATCCGGCAACCCAGCCGCGATGCGGATTTTATTTAGGATTACCTGGTGCAGCCCCTGTGCAGGCTACGGCTGAGAACAGTGCCTTCAGCCTGAATGATGTATTATGGTATAATGGCGATTCAACCATAACCTTTTTGCACCCCGATGCCGATCCGCAGGAATTTCTTGATAATTTTGCTGCGGCAAACCATGTTTCGGCTGATGTGAGCACAAGTATTGCTTCATGGGGGTTCAGATCGGGTGAATTGTATTACTCTTTTGATATTACCCAAAAAGTATTTGCCCGTTTCACCTACCCGGGAGATATCATCAGGCTGGCAATAAACGGTAACGAAGAAGAAGATGAGTTCGACCTTAGCAGCCTGGGCGTAAATGCAATGAGTTATACCGAGTTTTCGATGGGGGTATCTCATAAACTAAGCGATATGGTTACCTTTGGCTACAGGGGTAAATTTATCCTTGGTCAGGCAAATATTGCCACCAAAAAGTCAGACATCACCCTCAATACTTCATTTGACAACTGGACTGTTGATTCCAAATACAACCTTAATGTTTCAGTTCCCGGTCTTATTATCCCCCGGGATGAAGAAAACAGGTTTAACCTTGATGATGTTACTTTCGACGAAGATATGGAAGTACATGATTACATCAGCGCCCTAACAGGTAATTTCGGGCTGGGGCTCGACCTTGGAATACATGTAAAGCCGATAGAACAGCTTACCCTTTCTGCCAGTATACTGGACCTTGGGTTTATAAGGTGGAAAAACTATACGTATAATCTCGAACAGGACACGAGATTTGTTTTTGACCCGGAAGTAACCTTTAATCAGACAGATAGTGGAGTAATCATACAAGTATATGGCAACGAAGATTTCGGACAGGGCCTGCTTGATTCTCTTGAGAATTCATTTATTAACAACAATTCAGAAACCGAAACAGCCTATACAACCTATCTGCCTGCAAAAGTATACCTGGGTGTAAGGTATCAGTTAATTGACGAGATAAGTGTAGGCTTGCTTTCGAGAAGCGAAATTTATAAAGGAAGAATCAGGCAGCAACTCAGCTTATCTGCCAATTTCTACCCGATTAAAATGATTTCAGCGTCGTTCAATTATACCATCATGAACCGTACTTATAACAATTTTGGCGCAGGCCTTGCCTTGAAGGCCGGTCCGTTTAACTGGTATATCATTAGCGACAATATACCGCTAGTATATGCAAGAGATGTGGAATCGGGCATTATTGTACCCCATAAGGCAAGGTCAGTGAATTTCAGGATGGGATTTAACCTGGTATTTGCTTGCAGAAAAGACAAAAAGCTCAACAAAGACCTGCCTTTGATATATTAGGTTTTTTTTCACTATTTTTGTCCCATAAAAGCAGAACATGGGATTTATAAGAATTCTGTTAATTATTGTTATCGTGTATTATCTGTGGACTCTTGTTTCACGGTTTATACTTGTTCCCCTTTTGCAGGGTTATTTTGGCAATGCGGCATCGGGCAGCCGTAAAAAGCAATATCAAACCAGAAAAGAGGGAGACACTCATATTACTGCCAATTCACCCCAAAAAAAGTTTATTTCGAAAGACAGGGGAGAGTATGTAGATTTTGAAGAAATCAAAGATTAAACTGTTACTGCTGGCTGCCAGCCTGGATATCCCTTATCCTTTTTGCTAAGTTAGATGCAAACACAAAATCATTCAGATAATTGTTGTCTGAGGTTAAAATTTCATCCTTGGTACCTTCCCAGCATTTAATCCCTTCGTAAATAAACACTACTTTTTCGCCAATTTCCATTACCGAGTTCATATCGTGGGTATTAACAATGGTAGTAATATCAAATTCGTGTGTAATTTCGCTAATTAAGTTATCAATTACGATTGCTGTTTTAGGGTCAAGTCCGGAATTGGGCTCATCGCAGAAAAGATATTTGGGGTTTTGTACAATTGCCCGTGCAATGGCCACTCTTTTCTTCATGCCACCGCTTAATTCACCGGGGTAGAGTTTGTTCGCGTTCTCAAGATGTACCCTTTCGAGGCAAAAGTTTACCCGCTCAATTTTCTCATCTTCAGTCATATCAGAGAACATTTGAAGCGGAAAAATAACATTCTCCTCAACAGTTAAAGAGTCGAAGAGTGCTGAACCCTGAAAAAGCATGCCCATCTCCTTACGCAATTCCTGGCGTTGCCTGGTCCCCATTTTAACAAAATCCCTGCCATCGAAATAGATAGCCCCTGAGTCAACTTCGTGCAGGCCTACAACCGATTTCATCAATACTGTTTTTCCTGAGCCGCTTCGTCCGATTATCAGGTTAGTTTTTCCTTTCTCGAAAGTCACCGATATGTTTTTCAGCACGGTTTCACTGCCAAATGATTTTGATATGTCTTCAACTACAATCATCAGGCAAGCATCAGTTGAGTAAGAATAACATCGCAGAGCAGGATAAGAATACTGCTGTAAACCACCCCTTTGGTACTTGCACGGCCAACTTCAAGTGCCCCGCCCTGCACATGGTAACCATAATATGCTGAAACAGAAGTGATGATAAATGCATAAAAAACTGTTTTTACAAGGGCATATGTAATGTAAAAGGGTACAAACCAGTATTGTATTCCATAAATATAGTCGGCAGACGAAAGGGCGCCGGTAACTACCGCTGCCACCCATCCCCCGAAAATACCAACAACCATGCTGATAATGGTAAGAAAAGGATTGAAAAAAATGGCGGCAATAATTTTGGGCAAAATAAGATAACTGGCTGAATTAATCCCCATCATTTCGAGGGCATCAATCTGCTCGGTGATGCGCATATGGCCAATCTCGGATGCAATATTTGACCCTACTTTACCGGCAAGTATCAGCCCAACCATGGTTGATGAAAATTCAAGTAGAATGGTGTCCCTGGCCGTTAACCCGATCAGATACAAGGGAATCCATGAACTCTCAAGGTTATAACGGGTTTGCAGTGTAATTACCGCACCAATAAATATTGAAATAATAATAACAATCCCGATTGAATTTAATCCAAGGTTTTCAATCTCCCTGACCGTTTCCCTGAAATAGACCCTGAATCGTTCAGGTCTTGAAAAAACCCTGTACATGAGAATTAAATAACGGCCAAAATTTGATAACATAGAAAACGTTGTTTTTACGCTTCTAAGATATTTAATATTTTAAAAAATACCTTATTAAAATTCTGTTAATTCATATCGTCTTGCGTAAAGAGGCATTTGTGTATATCTTTATTGGTTACATCAAATTTTTGTAAGTGAAAAAGTCTAAATTTATATTTTAGTCCTTAATTTCGGCATTTTTGCCACTTATGTTTAATAATAAACAGATATGTAATGGATAATAAAAACAATTTTTGTGTAATTATGGCCGGAGGTATTGGAAGTCGTTTCTGGCCGCTCAGCAAAACGAAAAAACCAAAGCAATTTCTTGATATTCTTGGTACAGGAAAAACGCTTCTGCAACAAACGTATGAACGTATAAAAGACATTATCCCCTATGAAAATGTACTGGTGGTAACCAGTGAAGATTATGGCGACCTTGTTTTGAAACAGCTTCCGATGTTAAAACCCGAACAGGTGCTTTTAGAGCCGCTTAGGAGAAACACTGCACCATGTATTGCATATGCCAACTACAAAATTAAAGAGCTTAACCCTGACGCAAAAATCATGGTCGCGCCCTCAGATCATCTTATCCTTAAAGAGAATGACTTTGTAGAGGTAGTTAAAAAAGGATTGGAGTTTGTAAGTCAGAGCGACTGTTTGTTAACACTTGGCATTCAGCCCAGCAGGCCGGAAACCGGATATGGTTATATACAGATAAACGGTGATAAGAGCGCGATCGAGTTGAACAGCAGTTTCAGAAAAGTAAAAACATTTACCGAGAAACCAGATTTGAAAATGGCAGAACTGTTTCTCGAAAGCGGTGATTTCTTTTGGAATTCAGGTATGTTCTTCTGGTCGCTGAAAACCATCATGCAGGAATATGAAAAATTCCTGCCAGAGGTAGATAATCTTTTCAAATCGGGGGCAGGAGTTTATAATACCGATGAAGAAAGCAGGTTTATTGCCCAGGCTTACCCAAACTGCCGCAATATTTCAATAGACTACGGGATAATGGAAAAAGCGGATAATGTTTACGTGTTGTGCTCCGACTTCGGCTGGTCAGACCTCGGTACCTGGGGCTCATTATATGATAAGCTTGAAAAGAACAGGGAAAATAACTCGGTTATTGGTAAAAATGTTTTTGCTTACGATACCACCAACTGCCTGATAAACCTTCCTGATGAAAAGCTTGCTGTAATACAGGGCTTGAACGACTATATTGTTGTTGAATCGGATAATATCCTGCTGATATGTAAGAAGCAGGATGAACAGAAGATTAAACAGTTTGTGAATGATGTGAAGCTGGAAAAGGGTGATGAATATATTTAAATGAAAAAATTTTCGATAAAAAAAACCCTCAAATCGAGGGTTTTTTTTGTTTTATTTCTTACAGCTTTTAATTTTTAATATTCCCAGAGGTCGTGTTCGGTTTCAAACAGATTTTGTTTGATTCTTTCTGCTTCGAGTTGTGAATCAATACCAAGAGTGTAGGAATTAATGGTCCTGTTGTCATACACGTTCGATTCAGCTACAATGTAACTGTCAAATCTTCTTTGCCAGAAGTAGTCGTCGAAAGAAATCCTCTGGGCATCGTTATTACGGTTAAATATTTCATGATTGGCAAGTATCGGCCTTATTTCGGGGAAATAAACCCAAAACGTCTTCTTCTTCAATATTACATCGGTTGGCATATTCTGATCGTCGCGCTGTGCATATACACGAATAGGGCATAAGCCAACTATCTGGACTTTCATTACTGAATGGTTCCTATCAAAAAACCATTTTTCTTTCACCATGATCTGCTGCACTTCTTCTACCTTGCGTTCAGATTCAATGATGCTTTCAATCATCTGACCGGTATTTACATCGGGAACTTTAAGCGTATCAACACCGGCATCAAAGGCTTCGTCAATATCGTCTTTTGTCATCTGGACAATAAACTCGTTGCGGACATCTGTCGTTGAGAATGCCCTTACGCCCTCGTTGTCAATTCCATGAAGCAACAGGCTAATCAGGCTCATCCTGTCTCCGATAGGACGTAGCGGGTAATACAGAGGCAGGTTTTGTTTCTGCCGGAGGTCAACAATCCGGTAAATATCCTTTGCCCAGACCACATCGGCTTCACGAACATAAGCGTATGGCACCGGTTGTTTGTTCCGGATATGCTCACGTGTATATACTTCGGTTAGGAAATCCTGCTGGGCATTTACTGTAAAAGAACCCAACACCACGAATGCACTGATTAGAAATAAAACAACTCGTTTCATTGCAATATAATTTTAATAATTAATTGATCTTAAAATAAATAGTTCCAAGGATACGTACTGTGCCATCCGGCCCTACTGCTTTAATATCCTGGATATACAAGTTACTACCCCTGCTCAGGGATTTTATAATATCTTTTTGTTTTTGGGTAAATGCATTGCTTTTTGAGGTATTGTCGCTTACAAATCCCTGGATTACAGCAAGCACAGTAAATTCAGTTACCCTAAATGTAAGGTCAAAATCGAAACCTTCCATGTCGGCTTGCACACCGGTTGCAGCAAGAAGCAGGTTTTTCTCAATTCCTCCTCCTTTTTTCCCTGCTACCTTAGCTACCGGGTCCGGAACAGTTTTAACACGAAACTCCTTGAAGCCAACTTCCCTTTTCTGGCCGTCGAAATCGGCAAATACCCTTATGGTACTAAATCCCGGTCTTCTAGGATTGACAATCCATGATCCGCCGCGAGGAGTTATGGAGCCATTCGTATTTACGGCAGATATCTGGTTTGCAGGAATCCCGGCAACCGAAATATCAACCGGGTTGTCAACACCATAATAAAACACGTTCATTTTGGTAGGGGAAACAACCACGTTGCTTTCAGCCACCTGGTAGCTCTGTTTGAATGGCCTTCTGATTTTTTCTTCCCCTGGCCCCTGCACTTCGATAATACCTCCCCACTCACGAAATCCGGGAGAACCGCCTGGTCTTTCATAAACAGCTTTACCCTTTTCAATCGGGAGTAGTTCATATTTCAAATCATCCCTTATCTTGTAATCAATTATCCTACCTTCAGCGTCTTTTACCTCTTCGTATGGCCTTGATCCTTCTGTCACGAATACTTCAGGAGGATTGGTAGTATCAAAAGCTGCAATGAAAACTTCCGAACGGTACTTGTTTCCCCTGATCACATAATTTGTATTCGGGATAACTGTTGCCTCAAGTTTATTAAATTTAACAGACCCTTCATCTATTCTTGAATACAGATAGTTGACAAGCTCAATTTCGGCATTCCTAACATTTATCTGAAGGTTAGACATTATTGCCAGAAAACCCATCAATGGTGAATGTCCGAATTTGTGGTATTCCCAGGAGTTTTCCTTAGGGGATTTTTTGGCGTCTTTTTCGTCTTCGGTATCAAGACTGCCCATGATTGATTCCCTGAGCTTGACATTCTCTTCGGGAATGAATTCCATCAAGTAGTTTTTATATTCTTCTATCTGTTCTTTCAGTTTACGGGCTTTGCTTTCAGAAGTCAGTTCGGCGCCGATAAGAATCCTGTTTGGGGTATCGTAATCGGTAACGGCTTTAATATTTTCACGCACTATCTCACCATCTTGAATGGCTTCTTTATTACCAGCTTCTGCCTCTTGTACAACCAGCAGCTTTAAATCCCGGATTTTTTTCACCAGAGAGTCTGCCCGTTGTCTTACACCAAAGGCTTTTTCTTTCCATGCGCCTGCCTTACTTGGATTAATCTGCTCCTGCATTTCAAAATCTTCGTATACTTTGAAAATTTTTGCTTCAAGTGTATTATTGGTTTTACTTAATCCTTCATCAATAATCTTAAAAGCATCGAGGACACTGGTAGATACATTTAGTGCCAGCAAGGCTGTGAGCACCAAATACATCATGCCAATCATTTTTTGTCTCGGGGTTTCCTTACCGTGGGCCATCTTTATTTTGCGGGGTTAACGTTAATAATTATTTACCGGTCATAACATTCATTGCTGAAAGCATATTACCGTAAATATTATTCAGAGACGATAAACTATCCCTAAGTTTCACAATCTCTTCTTTATATTTATTGGTTTCATCAACAGATTCTTTCAGTTTTTTAATCATATCACCCAGTCCGCTATATACCTGCTGTGATCCTTCAAGGTGATTTTTGCCGTCTTTTACCTGTAATTCGTAAATTGAATTAAGCTCTGTAAGGCTTTTATTAAGTGAGGTAACCTGCTCTTCGTATGTCTTACCGCCTTTTGCAATATTGTTCTGTTCATTTTTTATGGTCTCAGCAATCTGTGCATAGGTAGATGCTACATCATTGCCAGATTTTGAAATGATATCTGCAGATTGGAGATAAGAATTTGCCAGTGCACCAGCAGATTGTTTAATAGAGTCGGTAGAAGAAGTATAAACCTGGTTGAGGTTGGCAATTGAACTGGTAGCCCCCTGCATGTTGCCGATAAATTCCTGTGTGGCAGCAGTAGCCATTGCCAGGTCGGCAATATCACCGGCGGCTTTGCTTAATTTAGTGAGGCCCACGCCAAGTTTTGAGATTGATTCTTCACTTATCTCGACATCTCCCAGCAGCGTTTCAATCTTTTCAAGCGGCCGGCCTTCGCTTAATTTATTATCCTTAAAATGCTCAATATCGTCAGGATCACTCATTCCGGCCAGTTCGGGATATACAAGTGTCCAGTCAAGTTCTTCATGCAAAGGTTCAAAAGCAGAGAAGAAGAAGATGATCGCTTCGGTTAAAAGACCAATTGTAAGCATTATTCCTGCGCCTGCCCAGTGCTGAATTTTAAACAACGCACCAATAATAACCACTGAAGCTCCCAAACCATATAATTTGGCCATAAAATTTTTCCAGCCTGAACTTTGAACAATATCCGTTATACTTGCCATAGAGTTTAGATTATTTGATATTTAACGTTTTAAAGTATAGTATAATATTTTTATTATGTTCCCAGGTATGACCTTACACACCTGAAACCTATATAAGATTTTGATGTATCCTGATATTCATAGCTTCTGGTTCCGTTTTGCATGTAATATCCAATATCTTTCCATGATCCACCCCTGATGACTTTTCTTTTCATTACAGGCTGGTCATCGGGTCTTGCATTGTAACGATAATCCGGATTTAAGTCGTGGGAAAAGATATATGCTGATTCATCAAATGCGCTTGATGTCCATTCTGCTACGTTCCCTGCCATGTCATAAAGCCCGTATTCGTTTGGCTGATACTGGCCGACAGCAATGGTGACAACACCACCATCGTCGGCATAGTTACCGCGTAAAGGCTTAAAGTTGGCGAGGAAGCAACCTTCTTTGTTTCTTGTGTAATAACCGCCCCATGGGTACATTGAATGTTCAAGTCCACCCCTGGCAGCATATTCCCATTCGGTTTCTATTGGCAGGCGGTAATCGTGAACACCCGGTTGGCCGCTGGTACGGAGTATTGAATTCAGCATTTGCGTACGCCAGATAGAGAATGCCCTTGCCTGGTTCCAGTTTACACCAACTACAGGATAGTTGTCGTAGGATGGGTGCCAGAAATACATGGTAGTATAAGGCTCATTGAATGAATAAGTGAAATCGGCAATCCAGCAAAGGGTATCAGGATAAACATTTATCACGTCCCTGATTACAAAAGTTGAACGGTCTTTGATTTCAATTTTTTCACCCTGGTTATTGATAATAAAACCTTCGTACTGCTTGGTTTCAAAATTGTACCTGTTTGATTTCGATGCTGCCTGTTTCAGGTCAATCCAGAAATATTCATACATAAGCTTCCTGGTGTCAATTTCTTTCTGGTTGTAAAATCTTTCATTATCTGCCAGGTAAAGGTCACTGAGTATTTCATTGATCTCTTCATCCCTGGTGTCAATTCTTACATCCCAGTTAATTGCAGGGGGTTCAATAGGATTGCCGAGGGCATCTTCTGATATAACAAAATCATCGAGTTGTTCACCGAGCATCCTTCTCATTATTGAGTCGCGCACCCAGAAAACAAACTGACGATATTCATTATTGGTTATTTCTGTTTCGTCCATCCAGAACGGATCAACCGTAACAGTCTTTGAAAAAGTGGATTGTGCCCAGGCAACATCCTGATCGTTATTACCTTGTGTGTAACTGCCTTGCGGAATAAAAACCATTCCGAACGGATCGGGTTCGAAGAACTTGGTCCTTCCGGGAACTCCGGTTAATTCGCCGCTTTTGTAGTTGGAACAACTACTTATTATTAATACTGCCAAAACGAAACCGAAAGAAATAATCTTTTTCATAGCCAAAGGTTTTTATCTGATACTAAAAGTTTTTTTGTGCAATTTATAATATTATAAAATTAATTAAATTTTTACAAAAACCTAATACTCTTATATTTTTGTGGGGTTTTATCAACCCCGATCTTAAAACAATAATTCAATAACACTTCATACGAGGTATCGTAGTAATTTGTTATATCTGTTACAGGAAAATCATAAGCAAACCCTATTTTTGCACCGTTCAGTATTTCAAAACCAATCATTCCGATTAGTGCCCCTCCCGGTCTGAAAGAAACGCCGCCCCAGAATTTTTTATTGTATGAGAGTATGGCATTAATATCTATTTTATGAATTTTACCATCGGATTGTATTAAAAGCGAAGGTGTTAATTCAAAAGACGGGTTTGCCAACTGCATGGTATATCCTGATGTAATATAATAATGTCTGAATATCTGGTTTTGTAATTCGGCATCACCGGTTGAATTTTCATTTACAAACTTATAACTATTTTGATTTATATGGGTTGCCGAGATACCAAAGTACAGGTCATCGGTCCTGTAAAACAGCCCGAAGCTGAAGTCGAATGCATTTGCCTGTTCAAGACTTTTTGGAATTGCATCGTCCTGGTCGGGAGGGGTATGGTAATCGTTGCCTGTTGGAATATACCAGTTGGTATTGTCAAACTGGCGGAAATTTATATGTAACCCTGCACCAATGCCTAATTTCCCGTCGCCAACATCTGCCCGGTATGCATAAGACAGTCCCAGGTTATTATCCTGGTTGATGGCCAGTTTATCGTTTACAAAAGTAACTCCGAATCCGTGGTCTTTTTTAAATAACCTGAAAGGTGCGGTAGCATGAATGATGATGTTCTGGGGTGCACCTTCAATACCGGTCCACTGCTGTCTTAAAATCCCGTTTACACAGGCCATGTCCTGGCTGCCCGATGCCCCGGGGTTAATTGATATATGGTCGTACATAAACTGACTCACCTGGTATTCCTGTTGAGCGTTTAACTTAATTACCGAAATAAAAAAAATAAATAATAATGTTACTGCCTTTTGCATATTTTTACTTCCCTACATTTTTTACTACGGGCATTTCTAAAAACTCTGTACCATATATAAAAAGTAAAATAAGTAAAAATATTGTATCCGCACAAATAAAATTAACAAGTTAGTGTTAATAAAAAAATAATGAATAACCAATGTTTTATACTGAATTGATCAAAGAAAGTTGCCCTTTGGTCATTATTTTTTTTCTTTTCGCCCGAAAAAAATTGATTTTCATCAATCTGATGGCTGGTAATGGTTAAAAGTTGAACTCCTTAAGTATATATAAAACAAGTATAACCTTCTATTGCCGGATTTTGTTTTTGAATCAGTTTATTTTTCTGAAAGTTTTCCACCATACATCCGGAATATCGTGGTCGCAGGCCTGTTTATAGTCATCAAAAGAACATGCGGCCATAACCTTTCTCCCTGTATTTACTACAGGTACCTCCATCCACCACCTTTCTGTTTTTATACTTTTGTAAAAAGTAATATCGTGTTCCATATCGTTATGGCTGACAATAAATGCCTTAAAATCTTTGTTTTCAGCAGATGGATACTCCTGTTTTTTTACTGAGAATCCCTCCAGAAAATGCCAGATCATCTGGGCAGCCAGGTGTGCAGTAATATTGTTTGTGTCGTATCTGGGATTGATTTCGTAAATACCGAAACAAAAAGCATTGTCGCTCATGCCTGCATACCTGGCAATCTGGCAGGCTTCATGAGAAAAAAAACCATTTGGGGAAGCACCTGTCCTGCCCGGTGCATCGCCCTGTTTAACTGCCCCTATATCAAAACTTATCAGGTCGCAATTTCTTGTATAAGGCTCAACAAGAAAAAGCTTTTCCTTCAAAGCCCCGAGCCTGAGAAAATCAAACAAGCGGTCTTCCAATTCCTTTATTTTACCTGTATCTGCTAAATATTGCTGGTGCCCGAGATTTGCATATCTGAAAAGCCGGGGACTTTCCAGCAGATTAGAAAGATAATTGTCCGATGCAGAAGGAGAATCATTAACATCAACAGTGGAATCAACGGTAACAAGGCTAATGCTGTTTTTAACCTGTTCCAAAGCTTTAAAGCAGGGTAGGGTAAGATCTTGTGTGCCACCGATAAGCACTGTTACAACTTGGTTATTATACAATTCCAAAAGCACGTCTTGCAAGCCTGCGTATGTATCTTTATAAGTGTTGCCGGCTTTCAGGTTGCCAAGGTCAATAATATTTAATTTTTCATGTATTCTAAAGAGCTGGTATAGTTTGGCCCGAATTGCATCTGGGGCAAGCGATGCCCCCCTGTTGTGAGAAGCACGGTCTTCAGGTACTCCGGCAATAGCAACACTATAATTGCTTATTTCATCTATGGGTTCACTCGGGGTATTGATCCTGATGTTTTTGCCAAATAGTGATGGGTTGTTAATAACAGCATCATCTGGTTTTACAAGGTCAACAGGGTCAAAATAATCGTTCAGGTCCATTTAGGGTATTGGTTACTTTTTCTTTGGTTTCTTTTTATCAGATGAATTTTTTATAATATTCATGCAATCTTCAAGTTTTAAAGCAGCAGGATCTACATTTTTGGGAATTTTGTAATTCTCCTTGTTGAAACTGATATATGGGCCCCATCTCCCGTTAAGTACTTTCAGGCCGGGTTCTTCCTTATATTCTTTAATTACTTTGTTTTTTTCGATCTCCCTTTTTTCACGGATAAGTTCTATTGCCCTGTCGGATTCAATTAAGTAAGGATCATCCACTCCTTTTTTCAGGGAATAGAATGCAGATTTATGCCGCACATAGGGTCCGAATTTTCCTATTCCTACAACCATTTCAGCTTCTTCAAACATTCCGAGTGAGCGGGGAAGTTTAAACAATTCCAGGGCTTCTTCAAGTGTAATTGATTCAAGGTTCTGGCCTTTGCGAAGGCTGGCAAACCTGGGTTTTTCCGATTTTTCATCGGTGGCATTTTCCCCGATTTGGGCCACAGCCCCATATCTGCCCATTTTAACAATTACAGGTTTGCCGGTGGCAGGGTCTTTACCCAGTATTCTTTCCCCTTTGTTGGGTTCTGATTTTTTTAATGTGGATTCAACCGTAGGGTGAAATTTTTTGTAAAACCCGCTGATCATTTCAGTCCAATTTCGGTTGCCGGAGGCTATTTCGTCGAACTCTTTTTCAACATTGGCTGTAAAATTATAGTCGAGTATCTCGGTGAAATATTCAACCAGAAAATCATTCACAATCATACCAATATTGTCGGGAAACAGTTTGGATTTTTCAGAGCCATAAAGTTCAGACTTCTTGCTTTCAGTAACTTTTTCGTTGGTTAAATTCAATACAGTGTAATCCCTTGCTTTACCTGCTTTATCGGTTTTCAGCACATATCCCCTGTTTTGTATGGTCGAAATGGTTGGGGCATAGGTAGAAGGCCTGCCGATCCCCAACTCTTCAAGTTTGCGCACCAGGCTTGCCTCGGTATAACGCGGTGGATAATGGGTAAACCGTTCCACTGCATCAATAGTTTTATACTGAAGTAGTTCACCAATGTTAAGCGGAGGGAGTAGCCCCTGCTTTTCATCTTCCTGTTCGTCGTCGGTTGATTCAAAATATACTTTCAGAAAGCCATCGAATTTCAGTACTTCACCGCTGGCAATAAATCTTTCCTCAGAGCCTGAAATATCTATAGTTATACTGGTTTTCTCAAGCTGTGCATCGCTCATCTGCGAGGCGATGGTACGTTTCCAGATCAGTTCATATAGCTTTTTCTCAGAATTGTTACCCTGAATGGTGTCTTTATCAAGGTAAGTAGGCCTGATGGCTTCATGGGCCTCCTGGGCCCCCTTGGTCTTGGTTTTGTATGCTTTTATGTTAAGATAATCCTTGCCAAATTCCGAGGTGATTATTTTACTTGCCGAATTAAGCGCTAATTGTGAAAGGTTTACCGAATCGGTCCTCATGTAAGTGATTTTACCTGATTCGTAAAGCTTCTGGGCAATCATCATGGTTTGTGAAACAGAATAACCAAGCTTACGGCTTGCCTCCTGCTGGAGTGTTGAAGTTGTAAATGGCGGTGAGGGTGATTTTTTTGAAGGCTTGGTTGAAATATCTTTTATTGTAAATTTTGCTTTTGCACACTTATTTAAAAAATCGAGTGCTTCTTTTTTTGTAGCAAATTTTTTCGAGAGTTCTGCTTCCAATTCAGAAATCTTACCGTTTTTGTCTTTCACTATAAAACGGCCTGTAATTTTAAACGATGATGTAGAGACAAAATCGTTAATTTCACGCTCTCGTTCAACAATAAGCCTTACAGCTACAGATTGAACACGTCCTGCTGAAAGCGAAGGTTTGATTTTTCGCCAGAGAATTGGCGATATTTCAAAACCTACAATTCTGTCTAATATCCTTCTTGCCTGTTGGGCGTCTACAAGGTTATGGTCAATGGTACGGTAATTCTTTATGGCATCGAGTATGGCCTCTTTGGTGATTTCATGAAAAACAATCCTTCTGGTTCTGGAGGAATCGAGTTTCAATACCTCAGACAGGTGCCATGCAATGGCCTCTCCTTCACGGTCTTCATCAGATGCCAGCCATACTGTTTTTGATTCACCTACAAGTTTTTTTAGTTCCGATACGATCTTTTTTTTATCCTCGGGCACAATATACCTGGGCTTAAAATTGTCCTTAATGTCAATTCCGAAATCTTTTTTCTCAAGATCACGGATATGCCCCATACTTGAACTTACATGATAATCTTTGCCAAGAAACTTTTCAATTGTCTTTGCTTTGGCAGGAGACTCGACAATAATAAGGTTATTTATCATTATAATAACTTTTTAAAAGATTCACAAAGTAAAGTAAATACAAATCGAACTACAAAATTTTAAAAGAAAATAATTATTACTTTTACGTCAAACAACAAAATTAATTATCAAACCATACAATAAAAATATGAGTTTCCCCATTCTTTGTAACATAACTGTTTTTAGCTGGCCGGTTTACTTCAAACTATATAATACTGACTTATAGTTAAAAGACAATGTTATAATTAAAAAAAGCTGAAATGAAATTAACCATAAAAGATAAAAGAAAGTTCAATCTTATATTCTGGGGAATATTCATAACCCCGTTTCTGTCGCTGATAATTATTTTTATCATTGCGGCAAACGGCGGACTGGGATATATGCCCGATTTCGCAGAGCTTGAAAACCCTAAAATAGACCTTGCAACCCAAATTATTTCTGAAGATGGGAAAACTCTCGGAAATTTTTATTTTCAAAACAGAAACCGTACCTATGTAGAATACCAAGAATTGTCAAAGAACCTGATAGACGCGCTGATTGCCACTGAAGATTACCGGTTTTATAAACACTCGGGCATAGACTTTAAGGGCACCCTTCGGGCCTTTCTTTTATTTGGTGCGAGAGGTGGTGGCAGCACCATTACACAGCAGTTTGCGAAATTATTATTTCATGACCGGTCAAAGACCCTGGTTGAAAGGTTAGGCCAAAAAATCAAGGAGTACATAATTGCAGTCAGGCTTGAAAGGGCCTATACCAAAGAGGAGTTGATAACAATGTATTTCAACCAGATAGATTTTCTGCACAATGCTGTTGGTATAAATTCTGCGGCAAATGTATATTTCAACACGTCACCCGATTCGCTTAAAACAGAGCAGGGTGCTGTAATAGTGGGTATGGCAAAAAACCCCAGCCTTTATAATCCGAAATTGCATTACGAGTGGTCGCTGGCAAGGAGAAATGTGGTTTTGGGACAAATGGAAAAATATGGGTTTATTGAAAGGGAGGTATATGATTCATTGAGCGCCATGCCCCTCGAACTCGATTTTCAGAGAATAAGTCATAATTATGGGTTGGCTACCTATTTCAGGGAGTTTCTGAGGTTAACAATGTCAAAGGATATTCCAAACCGCCGGGACTATTATAGTTATGATATTTATAAGAGGGACTCGGCACTATGGGCAGATAATCCCCTGTTCGGATGGTGTAACAAAAACCGAAAACCCAATGGCGATAATTACGACCTGCTGACCGACGGGCTTAAAATTTATACAACCATTAATTCCAAGATGCAGAACTATGCCGAAAGGGCTGTAAACAAGCATCTTGGCGAATATCTTCAACCGGCCTTCTTCAGGGAGAAAAAAGGTAAAACCTATGCCCCTTTTTCAAACGACCTTACCCGAAGAGAAATAAATGAAATTATGAGAAGGGCCATTCTTAACTCGGAGCATGGCAGAAGCCTCAAAAAACAAGGGCTTTCATACGATTCAATCTACAGGGTTTTTAAAAAGCCTGTGCCCATGACCGTTTTTTCTTACAAAGGAGATATTGACACTGTTATGTCACCGTATGATTCGATACTTTATTACAAACATTTCCTTCGTTCCGGCTTTATGGCCATGGACCCTGTAACAGGATATGTGAGGGCCTATGTAGGAGGTATTGATTTCAGGTATTTTAAATATGACCATGTAACCCAGGGAAAAAGACAGGCTGGTTCCACGTTTAAGCCGTTCCTATATATTCTTGCCATTCAGGAAGGTTATTCACCCTGTTACAAGGTGCCAAATGTATCGGTTAAATTCGATATCATGGACTCGATCTGGATCCCGCGCTCGATGAGCGATCCGGAGGACCTGGGCCAGGAGCGCACGCTCAGGTGGGGATTAGCCCGGTCAGAAAACAATATCTCGGCATGGCTGGTTAAAAGATTTAAACCGCAACCCATTGTAGATGTAGCTCATAAGATGGGTATTGAAAGTTATATTGACCCTGTATATTCGATGATTTACGGTACTTCTGATATGTCGGTTGAAGAGATGGTGTCTTCCTATGCCACTTTTGCAAATAAAGGGATACATACCGACCCGGTTTATGTAACCAGGATAGAAGATAAAAACGGGAACATCCTCACAACTTTTCATCCTGAAAGAAACGAGGCCATTGATGAAAATACAGCCTATCTTATGTTAAAACTTATGGAGGGGGTTACTGCAAAGAACCTTGGAGAGGGGCACCGGCGTTTTGGCACTGCTGCTTCTATCAGGTATGGTGATTTTATGTTTACCGGTGAGATTGCCGGTAAAACAGGTACCACACAGAATTTTTCCGACGGATGGTTTATAGGCATTACACCAAGGCTGGTGGCAGGTGGCTGGGTAGGGTGTGAAGACCGTTCTGCCCATTTCAATTCTTATCTGGGTACAGGTTCAAGTGCTGTATTGCCCATATGGGCGTATTTTATGAAACAGGTATATTTCGATTCTTCATTGGGCGTTTCGCAGGAAGACAGGTTTGAGCCACCAGAGAACTTTAATTACCTGCTTGATTGCGAAACAACCGATAATTATGCCAAATTCCCTGACTTTGCAGATGAGGAGATATTTGACTGATTTACCTGTAACTTTTAAAGAGAATAAATTTTGTTTTTGTCTGTAAAGCACGCTTTAAGTGTTATACCCGCATACCCTGATACCGGACTTTATGAACAAAGCACCTTTTTATCTGTACAAATATTAATGCGAATATTTTATTAATTCAGGTTATTTTTTGGTATTGTCTATATAATTGAGAACTAAGATAAGGGTTGTAATTGTAGAAAAAAACAAAGAGATGGAAGGGGCATTCAGCTTAAATATTTTACTTTTAATGGGTTCTACATAAACAATATCATTTGGAAGAAGAAAAAATCCATCAGATGTGAGCAGGTTTTTCTTTGTCAGGTCGAGCCTGTAAGTAAGTGTTCCATCTTTAGCAGGCCTGAGCACCAATACTTTCCTTCGGTTACCGAAATCGTTGATATCTCCTGCCATTCCAATAGCCTCAAGCACTGTAAGCTGGTTATTAAAATTTCTGTATATCCCCGGGCGGTTTACTTCTCCCATAACCGTGAATTTAAACGAAATAAGTTTAACAATGATGGTTGCATCCTTAAGGTATTCATATGCTTTTTCCCGGATAGCCCCTATGGTTTCATCAATGGTGGTGTTCAGTACCATAATCTTTCCCAGCACAGGAACTTCAATGTAGCCCGAGTCATTTACAGAATATCCGTTGATATAAAGGCTTGATTCGTTCTGAAACAGGTTTTGCTGATAGGTTGAGGATGACTGGTTGATCAGGTCGCTGACTTCCCTGTTGAAAGTATAAATTTTAATGTACAAAATATCCTGTTTCTGAATTCTGTAATCGGGCTGGGTTTTTACAAAAAAATTTGTGTCAGAGGTTTCCTCCAGGTCACGCAGGTATACAAGTTGGCGCTGTTGCGTACAGGCCGTAACAATAAAAATGGCGACCAAAAATAATACTATCCCTTTTTTCATCTAATCCTGAAATTTCTGAATGCTAATATAAGAAATCAGCGCAAGTTAAGGTTTATTTTATATCGCAAAGTATATACAAATTTATTTTAAATAAAACTTTTATTCGATTCTTGCGTAAAAATATTGCATGCTGAATTTATTGTTTATAACTTTGCACCTGCTAAATAACGCATTATGAGAAGAGTTTTACTTTTATCGTTAATTGGTCTGGCAATGATGTTAAGCATTAACTATGCCATTGATAACCTTGATGCCGATCGATATGAAAATATTGCTTATAACATTGCAGTAACAGACCGTGCGCTTCCGGATGATATTAAAGTTACTGTTTATCCTAATCCGTTAACAGATGAACAGCTTACCATTAAGTCTGACAATGGTATAGTTGAAATAGAGATACTTGATATTGTAGGGAAAACCATTTTCAAAGCTATATATAAAAATAGCGTATCCATTACCACTGTGAGCTTTAAGGAATTTTCAAAAGGATATTATATTGTTAAGGTTACGCTAGAAGGTAAAAAATTCCACACCGAAAAAATATTGTTCAAATAATTCATTCCTCCATTTTTCTTTTCATGTGAAATTATGGTTAATGAACCAAAAGCATTATCATTAACTGGTTTTCCACGATTAATACTTCTAATCTTCAATTGCGATTAAGATGAGGCTGTGTAAAAAATCTCTTTTCGTTATGCATCCTCAGCAACATAAATTCATATTACAAATTGGAGTGACTAATAAAAAAGGCTGAAAAATCGGCTTTTATCATCGCCGTTTTTTCAGCCCCTTCATCAGGTGATTTTTTTCTTTATCAGTTGACCAAAGCCATGTCCCTGAGGCTTCTGCTTACAACCAAATCATATTTTTCTGCATTTTCAACATTCATCGTAAACCTTAGCTTATTGTCTACAACAAGAAAATCAATGGCAGTGCCATGGGGGTTCATCCCTTCCTTTTCGCTGATAATCAGACAATGACTGTCTTTTACCCGTGCATTGATGTTTTTAATATCAGCTGTTTTATCTGTAGCAATCAGCAAGATATGACATGCTGACAGTTCATTTAAACTGTTAAATTTTTTCACCATATAATTCTGGATACCTACTTTTTTACCTTTGGTAAGCATCGAAAGTTCCTGAAATGTTGGTGAATTTCCATAAATGCCAATTACAAAATCTCCCTGTGTATAAATGGCAGGCCACTTAACCAGTCTTGAGAAGTTGTAAATAAAAAATGCCTGTGCTTTACTTACTTCAGTCTGTGCAAATAATGCATAATTTCCAGCTAAAACGAATACTAACAGTAAAAAAACCTTTCTCATATAATCTGCCCTTTTTTAATATTAAACATGTTTTAAAAGGGGATATACGTATAAACCGGGTTTTGGTTTCAAATTTTTTAATTACGTTTTATCTATACCGGGTCTGCATCAAGCACGATGTGTAGTTGGGAATATTTACCAGTGGATAAAAACTCATCAAGCAGCTGTTTTAAAATGAGTTTCTTTTCTTCAAGCTGATTGTCTTTTTTCAACCTGAGCAGGAAGTTTCTTATTTGCAAATCCTGTATTCTTCCTATAAGTGGAAACTGGGGGCCGGAGATATGGTCTCCAAAATTCGATTGCAGGATCACGGCCAGTTTTTCTGCAGCCATATCCAATTGTGATGCATCCCTGTGTTTGAGGATAATATATATCAACCTGTAAAATGGAGGGTATCTGAATTCTTTTCTTTCATCTATCTGTTCCCTGAACATTTTCCTGTAATTATTGGCCACGATATTACTGATTACTGTATTATCCGGATCGTATGTTTGAATGATAACTTTTCCCCTTCCGTTTCTTCTTCCGGCCCGGCCCCCAACCTGGGTCATCAATTGGAAGCTGCGCTCATGCGACCTGAAATCAGGGAAATTCAACATGCTATCGGCATTCAGTATTCCAACCACTTTTACATGGTTAAAGTCGAGACCTTTAGAGATCATTTGGGTTCCAACCAGTATGTTTATTTCACCCGATTCAAATTTTTCAAGGATCGTGGTATATGATTTTTTTGTCTTTGCATTGTCTAAGTCAAGGCGTGCAACCTGTTTGCCAGGGAAGAGTAGTTTTATTTCATCTTCAACTTTCTCGGTGCCAAACCCTCTCGCAAGCAAAGAACTGTTTCCGCATGACGGGCAGCTTTTAAGATTTTTTATTTGATAACCGCAATAATGGCAAACAAGCCGGTTTGATTGTTTATGGTAAACCAGGCTCACGTCACAATGTTTGCATACCGGAACCCATCCGCACTGTGAACATGCCAGGTAAGGTGAGAAACCCCGCCGGTTCTGAAAGAGGATTACCTGTTCATTATGATCAAGGGCGTCTGTCATGGCCCTGATAAGTTCTGAGGAAAAATGCGACTGCATTTGTTTTTTCTTTGCCGCTTTTTTGATATCAACTACAACAATTTCAGGTAGTTCGAGTTTCAGGTAACGTTCATTAAGTTCTACCCTTTTGTATTTACCGGTTTCGGAATTATAATACGATTCAACAGACGGGGTTGCAGAACCCAGCAATGTTTTTGCCCCATGAAACCTCGCCAGCATGATGGCTGCATCACGTGCATGGTATCTCGGGGCAGGGTCCACCTGTTTGTAGGAACTGTCGTGTTCTTCATCCACAATTACCAGTCCAAGGTTGTTGAATGGCAGAAAGATGGAAGAACGTACCCCGACAATAACCTGGAAACGTTTTTCACCCTTCACGGGAGGGCCTGAAATATTGCGATAAACCTCAACCCTTTCGGCATTGCTGAAGCGGGAGTGATAAATCCCAACCCTGTTTCCATAAACATTTTTCAACCTTTTGATTATCTGAGATGTAAGGGCAATTTCGGGTAACAGGTATAGAACCTGTTTTTCTTTTTTAAGCTGTTCTTCAATCAGGTGGATATAGATTTCGGTTTTGCCGCTGGAGGTTACACCATGAAGAAGCACAACATCTTTTTCATTTAGCGATTTCTTTATCTCATCCAGGGCCAGGTGTTGCGCAACTGTAAGCAGGTTTAATTCCCCCTGTCCGGTGGTACTGGTCTGCAAGCGGCCTACCTCTTTCTGATAAGTTTCCAAAATCTTTTTTCTGACCATTGAAGTCAAAACAGACTCAGACACCATGGCAGTTTTTAACAGCGCTGACTTTTCTACACCGGCATCTGTGCCTGGTATATCAGATGAGGTAAACTGCAAAAAATTCATCAGCAGGTTCAGTTGCCCCGGTGTTTTTTCAAGTTTGTCTATCAGCTTGTTCAGTTCCTTTTTGCGGTTATAAAGGGCATTCAGCTTAACGAAGGCCTTCATCCGGGGTTTGTATTTATCAAGAAGATGTTCCTCAAGGGCTGCTATTCCCCGTTCGATAAATGTATTTATAACAGGCATAAGTTTTTTTCTGCCTGTAAGCAATTCAAGCTGTTTCAAAGACATTCCCCCGTTTTTAATCAATGCTGTAACGATAAATTCTTCATCTTTCGTCAGGTTCAGCTCTTTTTCACCATCCCACAGGGGAATAACCATTGTTTCGCTTTCGGGCTTTAAAGAAGAAGGCAGTGCCGATTTAAAAACCTCGCCCAAACTGCACATATAATATACTGCAATCCATTTCCAGAAATCAAGCTGAAAGCTGTTAACCACAGGTTTAATGTCGAGTACTGAATAGATAGGTTTGATCCGGTAATTTTCAGGTTTCCGGTCGTGAATGCTTATAACCAGTGCAGTGTAATATTTTCTGATGCCAAATTGCACAATTACCCTGCAACCCGGGCTCAGAATATTTTTCTGTTGATCATCAATGCTGTAGGTATAAAGATTATTAAGCGGCAAAGGCAGCAATACATCGGCATAACTGATTTGATTTCTCATGGTGCAAAAAGAAGGTTGGTTCAAAAGTAATAAAAAACAAATATTTTTCTGTCTTATGTGCAGAACACAACCTTTGAAATAAATTTTATTATTTTCGTGAAAACTTTATCAACACGTTCAGGATGGAAACCGTTAACAATCAGCAACTTAAACTGGCATTTGATTTCATGCAATACACCAACCGCAATGTTTTTCTTACCGGTAAGGCAGGAACGGGAAAAACCACTTTTTTACATCATCTTAAACGGGTTTCCCCGAAAAGAATGATCGTGGTAGCCCCGACCGGTGTAGCGGCCATCAATGCCGGCGGTGTTACCATACATTCATTTTTTCAGATGCCTTTCGGACCATATATACCGGTAGAAAGCACAAGATTTCAGGAAATAGCTGAAACTGGCGTGCGTGCAGGTTATCAAAAGCTCAGCCGCGACAAGATAAATATCATAAGAAGCCTTGACTTGCTGGTGATTGATGAAGTGAGCATGGTGCGCGCCGACCTGCTCGATGGTATAGACGAGGTACTCCGCAGGTACAAAAACAGGAACCTTCCGTTCGGTGGGGTACAATTACTAATGATCGGCGACCTGCAGCAACTTGCCCCTATTGTCAAAGATGATGAGTGGGAAATATTGCGTGAGTATTATGATACCATTTACTTTTTCGGTAGCCGCGCACTTCAGAAAACAGATTATGTTAGTATCGAACTTGAACACATTTACCGTCAAAGCGATTTGGAATTTATTGAAATACTCAACCAGATACGTGAAAACAGGTTAGACAACCAAACATTGCAAAAACTTGAAAAGAGATATATGCCCGGCTTCAGTCCCCGTACCGATGAAGGATATATAACCCTTACCACCCACAATGCGCAGGCCCGCGAACTGAATGTTTCAAAACTGAATCAGCTTAAGGGCAAATCATATACATTCACAGCCACTGTGCAGGGTGAATTTCCCGAATACTCGTACCCTACCGATTTTGAGCTTACGCTGAAAACCGGTGCACAGGTAATGTTTGTAAAAAACGATCCTTCGGGCGATAAACTGTTTTACAACGGCAAAATCGGCAAAATTACCGCGATAAGCGATGACCTGGTTTATGTAGAATGCCCGGGTGATTATTCCCCAATTCCGGTTGAACCTGCAGAATGGCAGAACACCAAATATTCTATTGACGAAGAGACCAAAGAGATTACCGAAACAGTGGCGGGAACATTCAAACATTATCCTTTAAAACTGGCCTGGGCGATTACCATACATAAAAGCCAGGGCCTTACTTTTGAAAAAGCTATTGTTGATGCTCATGCAGCTTTCGCACACGGGCAGGTTTATGTGGCACTGAGCCGTTGCAAAACACTCGAAGGCCTGGTACTAAGCACCCCGATCGGGCAGAAGGGAATAAAAAGTGACAGGTTGGTTTCGCAATTTAACAGTGAGATAGCAGAGAATAAACCTGATGAACAGACCCTTGAGCATTCGAAGAAGAATTACCAGAGGACCCTGTTGCTGGAACTCTTCAACTTCGATACGCTGCAGATGCGAATATTCCAGGCGCTGAAGCTGCTGAAAGAAAATGAGAATGCTATCTTCGGAAGTGCACGTGAACTCTATAAATTAATGAATGAGGAAGTTAAAAACCATATCGTGGATGTAGCCCGGAAATTTGAGCCGCAAATTCTTCAATTAATCAGTCAAAACCCTGATATTGAAACCAACAACATTTTGCAGGAGCGTATTAAGAAAGCCTGTATATATTTCTCTGATAAAATTTTAACAACAGTGCTGGATAAGGTCGCACAGGCTGTTA
>JAFGPL010000110.1 GCA_016936215.1 Bacteroidales bacterium | reverse complement strand
TATTTTCAGGTAGTGTCCTATAATAATTGTCATAAAGGGCTGAAGCCATATAAATGATTGATTTTCAATAACCCCAGCCTTAAGGCTGGGGTTAAGCAAACTAACAAAAAATGAGGACTTTAGTTCAATATATCAATAAATCCTAGACACTATCTATTTTCAGGTATTTTTATTTATGCAGTGTTATAAACTGGTGGTGAAAAGTCCTGAAAAGCTGAAAGAATAAAGGTTCTTCCAAAACATGGAAGAACCTTTCAATCCTAAACTAAAACTAACTATAAAACAATTACCAATCGGCATATTGTTCAAGTTTATTATTGCTTAAACTCACCTCATCAGCAGGCAAAGGGTGAAATTCGTGTTTGCCTATTGTATAATTTCTCTCGACACCATCGGCTGTTGTCGATGCATTTAAAACCTGTTCAGCTATTCCCCACCTGACGAGGTCAAAAAAGCGTTTTCCTTCGCTACAGAATTCAATCCTTCGTTCGTTTTGAATGGCTTCCAAGGTAATGCTTGTCAATGCGGCAGGAACAGTATTGCCTGCTCCTCCACACATACGTGCACGTTCCCTGACTTTATTAACATAATCTAATGCTTTAGCAGTCTGTCCAAGCTCAAAAGCAGCCTCTGCAGCATTCAGGTACACTTCGGAGAAACGGATAAGCGGAATATTTTGAGGGGCACCATGCCAGGGCCCACCAACATCTTTAAATTCTGCAGATGAAGCTTCCCATTTTTTTGAATAAATTTTTGTAATACAATTCGCGAAATCATAGCGGACCCATTTTCCTAGCGAAGTTTGCATCGAATCAATATCACCTTCATGAACCATTGAAACATTCAAACGCGGGTCGCCGGGTTCAAAAGCATCGTATAATGCCTGGGTAGGTACGCCGAATCCCCACATACCACTAGTTGTATGTTTCCCGTCGTCATCTAAGAAATATCGCGAACAAGCCCATTGTGCCATCGAGTTTCCCCTGGCAGCCGACCATCCTAAACCCTCCTGTACACATTGGATTTCAAATACACTTTCTTTGCTATTGTCTCCATCAGATGTGAATATATAGCGATATCCATTACTGGCAGGATCTCTCCATGTTGGATAGGTTTCTCCGTTAATTCCTACCAATTCATATTGACCCGAACTAATTACTTCTTCTGAATACTGTAGCGATTCTGCCCACCTTTCGGTCATACCATCAAAACGTTCGTCAACACCGCCATAATTCTTTGCATATGAAGATTCGTGCAGATAAAGACGTCCAAGCAATGCTTTAGCTGCACCTTTTGAAGCACGTCCTACTTCACTTCCCCAACCACTGCGCTCGGGAAGAACTGAAATGGCTTCTTTTAGGTCTGATTCAATCATGTTATAAATATCTTTAATATCTGCGCGTGCTTGTTGATATTCCTCGCCACCCAAAATATGGTCAACATATGGCACCCCGCCAAAAATCATGGTCAGGTAGAAATAATTGATAGCGCGAATGAACTTGGCTTCTGCAACCCTCATGGCAAGCACAACAGGGTCTGCTTCCGGATCTGTTTCTTTTATTCCAGGAATTTCTTCCATAGCAATATTGCTGAAATAAATTCCTCTATACATAGTACCATATGAGTCGCCATAGATACCATCGGAGGGTAAAGGCGTAAGGTAATTAAATGCCTGTAAATTAGGGCAATCTGTTATATCCTCACCTCCTGCTTCAGCATCGTCGGAAGGGATATCCCCCATCCTTTGCATCATATTGACATCCCATACAGCTATATAATTGAAATACGAATAAGCAGCAGTAATTGCCTGGTCGGCATGTTCCTGGGTTAAATAGAATGCAGCGCTGTTTTCGGCTGCTTGTGGCGGTATATCTAAAAAATCCTTGTCGCACCCGACAAATAAAATCCCGGGTAGCAAAAACGATAAATATTTCAACACTTTTTTATTCATAATTTTAATTTTTTTTATTAATAAATTCACTTTGACTTAAAAAACTAAATTGACACCAAAATAAAACATTTTAGTAACAGGATAAAGGCCTATGTCAACACCATAGGTCAGGATTTGATCGGTTTCGCTCCCATCGAGCCCTGCAACCTCAGGATTAAGACCGCTATATTTTGTAAGCGTAAACAGGTTTTTCCCTCCTGCATACAGTCTCAATTTTTCGATCCCAATTCTATTTGTAAGTGCATTTGGAAGAGTATAACCCAATGTAACGTTTCTCAAACGCAAATATGAACCGTCTTCAACATAGAAACTGGTCATTTTTCCTGCGTAAGTATATGATGATGTCCGGTAAATGTCGGTATTGTGATTTTCTTTTACAACAACAACATCTTCGCCTGTGACAGGATCAGTTTTTACAATCTCATCTGTGTAGCGGTTGGCAAAATCTGCGCTGCGGTTACCAAAACCAACCGGTTCATAAAGGTATTGCTTGGTCCCGTTCATGATTTTTTTTCCAACATCCCCGTTAAAAAAAGCTGTAAAATCAAATCCTTTATATAGCAAATTAATTGTGAAACCGAATGTAAAAGTTGGTAATGGGCTACCCAATAAAATCCTGTCAGAGGAGTTTATTTTCCCATTACCATCCACATCTTTAAACCGGGCATCGCCTGGTCTTGCATCTCTCTGTGCCCAAAGGGTGTCACCTGTAGTAGGATTAATAGAGAAAGGTTGATTTATAATAATTGTTCTTTTGCCGTCAGTTATAGTCGGATCGTCTTCCGAGAACATCCCTTCAAGCTGGTATCCATAGAACTGGGCAATGGGATATCCCTCCAAGGTCATGTTTGTAGGGTTTACAGTATGTACTGCCCCCCTTTGCATTGAGTCGGTAGCCAATTCCAACACCTTATTTTCTACATGTGAAAAATTCAGGTCGAATGAGCCTGTTAATTCGCCTTCTTTTTTGCTTGCACCAAGGCTTATTTCAAAACCTTTGTTGCTAATGCTGCCAATATTAACTTCCGGCATCTCACCATTGAATGTTCCGGCAATATAGCTGGTTTTTTGTTCCAAAATCATCCCATCGTTGATTTTATTGAACCAATCAGCAGTAAGTGAAATGCGGTTATCGAAGAAAGTCATATCCAAACCAATGTTCGACATATTAACAGATTCCCAGTGAAGATCGGGATTTGCTATTTGGTTTGGCGCTGTTCCTACCTGGGTTGTCTGGCCATCTACCGTATATCTGAATTCAGACCTGGTTACAACCAATGGGAGATATGGGAAACCGTTTTTGGCATTCGCTCCTGTTTGACCGTAACCAAAACGTATTTTGCCGGTACTGATAAACGGGACATTATTCATGAAATTTTCTTCGCTAAATTTCCACCCCACAGAGAATGAAGGGAAAGTACCCCAGCGGTATTTGAGGCCGAAATTACTTGAACCGTCGCGGCGAATGTTAAAAGTTAAAAGATATCTTCCCTTAAAATCATAATTCAAACGGCCAAAATATGCCTGGCTTGTTCCATTGTCAGCAGTACCTTTAACATTCTGGCGGTCATCCTCTCCGTTTGTTGATTTTGATAAATAAAGCAAATTCGGGTTTGGATTGGCCATATCAACCCTTTCACCAGATATATCGTTCCACCACCATTTGCTGGCTTCCATACCGGCCATAACCAAGATGTTATGTGATTGTGCTATCGTTGTTTGGTAGCTGATGAAATTTTGAAAATTATAGTACATATCCTTTTTCATGCTTTGAATAAGCCTGTCTTGATCCCGATATTGGGTGGGTGAAGCGCGGTATATCGCTTCATACTCTTTTTGATCGTTAATCGCAAGTTTTCCGGTAATACGGCTTTGATATTCGAAGCCTTTAAATAAATTGATTTTTGCCCCGAAATTACCGGTAAAATTATTGTCCTTGTTTACTTTATCTTTCATATCGAGCGCTACCATCGGGTTACTAACATTCCTGTCAGAAATTGTCCATACACCGTTTTCGTCGTAAGCAGGTATCGTTGGATCTGCTGCAATAATCCCAACAATAGGGTCGTTGTAATAATTATGCCAGTACCAATTGTCAAAGCCATCGGTTTCAGAATGTACATAAGTAACTTTTTCATCAAATGTCAAAAACTTGTTTACTTTATGGTCAGAATTTATCCTAATGGTGTAACGCTGATAATCAGTGTTTTTAACAAGTCCGTTTTGCTTGTTTAGACTTGTGCTGGCCAAAAAGGTAGATACTTCGTTCCCACCTGAAATGGAAATGTCGTAGTTTTCGGAAACCGTTTGTTGAAAACACATATCCTGCCAATTATATGTTGGGAAAGTATCGGGCCGCGAAGTGATAGCAACGTCACTTTTATCAATTGTAAGTTCTTCCACTAATTCGAGATATTGCTGGGAGTTCATCACATCAACCGTTTTAACCGGGTTTTCAATACCACGGTAAATGTTTGCACTTACTTGCATCTTTCCGGATTTTCCGTTCTTTGTCGTAACCAGGATTACCCCGTTGCCACCGGTAGCTCCATAGATTGCCGCAGATGAAGCATCTTTCAGTACTTCAATAGAAGCAATATCATTTGGATTAAGTTGATTTAAATCCCCATAAACACCATCAATAATAACCAGTGGTCTTGTTCCATTAATGGAGCTAATTCCACGAATCTGAATATCAGCGTTTTCTCCAGGCCTACCTGATTTTGTAATAATGTTAACCCCGGAAGCCATTCCCTGTAATGCATGCTCAACACTTGGAATCGGAACGCTATTCAACTTTTCAGAAGATACTGATGCTACGGAGCCAGTTAAATCACTTTTTTTCTGGACACCATAACCCACAACAACAACTTCATCCAGCCCTATAATATCTTCGTCAAGGCTAATATTAATCACAGTTTCATTGTTTATCTGAACTTCCTTATCAATATACCCCATGAAACTGAAAACCAGGAATGAATTAGGAGGAGCACTAATTTGATATTTACCATCAATATCGGTAATAGTACCTGTAGAGGTTCCTTTTATAAGAATAGAGACCCCAGGTAATGGTTCGCCTGTTTTGGCATCAGTTACAGTGCCTTCAATTTGAACTTCGTTTTGTTGAATTTCACTCGCTATACAATAAATTTTATTAGCTGATGTGAAAAATACGATAATCAGTAACATGAAAGTTACTAAGCAATTTTGGATTTTTTTTATCATAGGTTTCATTTTAGGTTATTAAGTTAATAATTTTAAAAAATGGCGTACAATATATATTTTTACTCTTATCAAAACTATAAAATTTCAGCCATTTTCTTGCAAAATTGTAGCATAATTTAAATACCAGTCAAAATGTGGAAAATGAAGAGAAGTTTGAAATGCTTATCCTAACATGAATTATTTTAGTTTATTGTAAAATTATAAAATAATATTATAGTTAAATATTATATAAATTATTAACAATCATAAAAGATATATCAGTTCATTATTTTATTAAAATTTTATCATGATAAAACCTTATTCCATCAGATAATCTAATAATATATAATCCGGCAGGTACATTGAGATGTATATCAATTGAAGATTGATTGCTGACATTATAAGCAATGATTTGTTTGCCGGTTATATCTAATATGGTAACAGTTGATATATTTTGCATACCACTAATTGTGAAGAAACCATTATTAGCTGGAATGGGATAAATTAGTATGTTTTCAACACCCGCTATACTTTCAAAACCTGTAACCTGTCCTGATATTGTTATATCCATTTGATCTGAAACCTCCGAATTTAATTCCAGCGAAATTGCTGTTACTGTAACCGTACCATTTGAAATAGCTGTAAGTACCCCATTCTGGTCGATTGTGGCTACTTTACTATCGTTTACTTTCCAATGCACGGTTTCTAAAGTTGAATTCTCCGGGAGGACTTCTGCCAGCATTTGTAATGTGCCACCATCAGTGTCTATGGATGTTTCACCTGTTGAGGTAGAAATAGTAAGTGATTCATTTGGCACAAATTCATTTTTTAAATAAGCCCTTAACCAAAGCATAGCAGGCCGTTCCTTACCTTGACTATCGATTAAATATGCTCCTTGTGCTGTTCTCCACATTCCAGGTCTGAAACCCCATAAAGTGATGCCTTTTATGGCCGGGTGTTCCCAGAATAATGGGAATAAATTCATATAACCATGTACTTGTTGCAGGTCGGTTAATCCGTCTATATCCAATTCGGTTACATAGAGAGGCAGTCCTGTGCTTGCAAGAGTATCGATGTTTCTTAAAATAGTACTGTTGGGTGCACTATGCGAGAAGCCATGTGCCTGAAAACCAATGCCATCAATAAGATTCTCCGCCATTAAAAGTTTAATGAGCTGGAGGTATTTATCTGCGTTCGATGTCTCATTCATAACAGAGTATTCATTGATTAAAAGATCTATTGAATCGGCAAAAGTAGTATCGGCAATTCGGAAGGCTTCCAATACCCAGTCCCATCCTGTTTCACCTGCACCTCCAAGTGCTCCAATATATCCGCCTTCATGCGCATCATCAGGTGGTTGATGCAGGGGTTCATTAACAACTTCAACCTGATCTATTTCCGGATATCTTTCAGCAACTGCAGTAAACCATTCTTCAATTTCAGCACGTTGTTCTGCCGAATCAAGAGCTGCTACCCAGTTTGGCTGTTGTGAACCCCATACCAGCACGTGATGTTTAAATATGAAATTATTATCCAAAGCTACCTGGTATGCTTCATCATAATCAGTCCATGACATATTATCGCGGGTTCCTTCAACCCATCCCCATTTTCCTGCATTTCCAGGAGTAACCTGGTTCCAGTATCCTGCAAAATCACGTCGGGAATCAGAACCAAATCCACAACCTAAAAATTTATCGAGGCCATCAGCTAATGGAGTCCCAATAGGTTCTTCTCCTGGAGGTGTTGTTGATCCTGCTTCGCCTTTATTTAAATTATCGACCGTATAATAAATTCCCTGACTTCCAAAAGCAATTTTATCGACATCGAATCCATCCTCGCGGGCTGCAATTTCGAAAGTTTGTGTAAGGTTTCCGGCTTCAACTTGAAAAGTTATGGGTGTTTCTCCATTTTGACCTGAATAATCGGAAAATGCAATCCATTTCCAGACACCTATAGCAGCATCGCCTTGATTTTCGACTACGTCGTTAATTATTGAATAACCGGCATTTACAAGACCATTACAAATGATCCAATCATTATCCGATGATGGATTTTTTGTTCCAAAGCCATTTCCGTAAAAGAAACTATCATCATCGTAATTATTTGAACCGACCCGAACTCTTGCAAAAAGTTTATAAGTACCTGAATTACCAAAAGCTACTGTAAATGAAGCTACCTTAATTGCATCATTCGGCCTGGTAGCAGGTTCTATAAAGTTAGTTTTGGGAGAAATGTAAGTTACTTCACCATCGGTTTTTACCTCATAATCTGCACCCAGGGTGCCAGATTCTGCTTCAATAATAATAGGTTCATTCTGACTGAAAAGTCTATTGCTAATCAGTATTAAAATTGAAAATAAGATCACTGTTAATCTCATAATTATATTATTTAAAGTTTTAATAATCCATCGTTCATTATATTTTTATACTTAGGAAATATATAGTACAAATATAAATATAAAAATATGAAGGTTAATAGGCTATAATATTTTAATCAAATTCTTGTAAAATTGATGCG
>JAFGPL010000109.1 GCA_016936215.1 Bacteroidales bacterium | reverse complement strand
CGCGTAATAAATTTTGATTTTCGGGCAAGGTATTCTTCATCAGAAATATCGGCATATATATCGGTGGCCCTGCTGCGTGAAGCTATCAGGGGATCGAAGGTGCCGCCAAAACAAACATCCATCACCAGCATGATATGGTTACAGGGTATGTTGTTGATCATGGTACGCAGGTTGGAGTGTGACATGTAACTTGATTTTGCAACATCTTCGGCCCGGGAGTCGCGGAATACCACGTAGCCTTCTTTAAAAACCTCGTCGTAAGTTCCATGGCCTGCAAAGAAAATTAGCAGGTAATCATTTTCATGATAAAGCTTTTTGGCATATTCCCTTATTTTTCCAACGGCCTCGTTCAATGTTGGGTTTTCAATAATCTCAGCATAGGTGTTGAAATTAACCTGCAATTCCCCGGCGATGGTCCGCGCATCGAAAACCGGGTTGATCAGCTCATTATAGCTGTCATACACATTCGAAGCAAAGATAAGGGCATATAACTGGTGGCTGGTAGCTGGTTTTTTGTCTGTTTCGGGCACAGGACTTTTTTCATCAGGTTTTTGTTCTTTTTGTCTGCCCTGGGGGTATTTGGCTTTCGGGATAAAAGGGTTTTCGACAGGAATTATTTTGTATGGTTTGCCGTTAGGGTGGATCAGCCTGAAATCAGAATAGTCGTTATAAAATCCGTCTTTCGAAAGAGATTTCATTGCCCTTATCGCTGCTTTGGATGCATTGTTTTTCAATGCTCTGGCATCGTCAACAGGTATTTCAACGCCAGCCTCGGTGTCCATAAACTGTATCTTGTAAATTTTAAGATCGGCATTGTAACTAACAAGGTTCTGAAGAGGTATGGCCACTTCTCCCTGTCCCGTTTCTTTTACATGATAGTCTTTCTCAAGCTGTTTCTGCAACCCGCCAAGTATAACGGCAGACAGTTTCTCCCTTCTGACCATGTATTCCGCCGAGGTTTCAAACTCATCTTTGGGCATGGTCAATTGTTTATCGGTGCTTTTAATAATCTGTTCTGCCACCTCTTTTTTGAGCACCTGTTTTTGGGCATTGGTGAGCTCTTTTCCTAAATAATCCACAACCAGTGACCGGTCGGTGGGACGGACTCCTTTTATTTCCCAGATAATGGCGCTTTTATCAGAACTGCATGAAGTAAGAAATTTTCCATCCTCAGAGAAATAGCCTCCGAAAACATGGTCGGAATGGCGGTAAATCTCATCATACCTGCTATATGAATCTTCAGTCTCCTTGAGAATCTCAAGGGAATTATGGCTACCCAGTACCAGGTAGCTTCCGTCGGGCGAAAATGATATTTTGTTGTTAACCCCTGTTTCGGTGCTTGTCTTCAGGTGAAATTGCGGACCTTGCCTGGCGAACAAATGAAGTTTTTGTGCAGTGCCTGCAATGAACATATCTTTGACAGGATGAAAAACAACATCTTTCAGGTACTCCTTAATTTCAAACTCCTGCAGTTTTTTACATTCTTCGGTAGAAATGCGGTAGAGGCAGATTTTATTATCGTTTCCCCCTGATAAAAGGAGGGTTGATGCAGCATTAAAGTCAATGGCAATGACCTCCCTGGTATGATCGGTCAGTTTGTATTTCAGGTCATACTTTTTCCCGTCCCATTGCCAGATATGTACCAGCTTATCCTGGCTGCAGGCAGCAAGCCATTTGCCGTCGGGCGAAATCTTAATGTCGTATGTCCATCCTTTGGGATCGGTAAGTACCTGTACGACCTTTAAATCAGGAAGCCTGTATATAGCTATGTCGTTCATATATTTATACTTGGCATAAGCAAGTATCTGTTCGTCGGGGGAGAAGGCAAACAACCCGGCACGGGATTCAGGGTTACCTTTATGTTCAAGCAGCACTTCCCAATTCTTATTGTAGATTGTAAGCAGGTTATTACCTGTTGTGACTGCAAAATAATTGCGGAACGGGGAATACCCGGCCATCATCACAAAATCATCAAACCTGGAAAGCTCCTTCTGTTCTTTGTAGGTAAATGATTGGGAACGGGAGGATTGGACCATTAAGATTAAAATAATTAAAGTCAATCCCGTAAATATTAAGTTGGAAGTTTTCATCTAAATAAATGCTGAACCTTAAAAGTCAAAAATAATATATCAGATTAATTTGATAAGCATTTAAAAACAATCTTTTATGAACATTCATTTATTCTTATTTTAACACATTGGGAAGAAGAAATGAAAAATTAGGGCTGTGATTACAAAAATATTTAGTTACGATGCCGGAAAATATAAGGATAATAATCCTGCTATTTATTATTTCTATGCCAATGTTGTTTACTCAAGTTTTGAGAAACTTAGTGACTTTGTGCCCTGGTGGCATAAAAACCATAACCACAAAGTCACTAACCTGTCCGCCGCTTTGCTCTGGCAGGCGGAGACACAAAGGTATCGCAAAGCGAATAAAAATTGTTAGATCATTTTCTTAATTAAACGACATTGATTTCTATGTTATGTTTTTACTCTTTATCAGTTTTTTCCGTTTCCTCCAAGGGCGCTATTTCGATATGCTGATAGTAATAGTGCAGGATATCCACATAGGTATAGCCCATGCGGGCCATCTCCATAGCTCCTTCCTG
>JAFGPL010000108.1 GCA_016936215.1 Bacteroidales bacterium | reverse complement strand
TGAATGATCACGGGCTCCTGGAACCCTTCAGGGCAATTTTCAATTATGCCCCGCATTGCCTGTATATCTATGTCTTTAAGAAAAATCTCTTCTTCGGCGGGGTAGGGGGTGTTGTATACTTTGGTTAATGCCCTACCGAGGACTACTTCATCGGGGAAGTTGATGTGTCCCTTTGAAAGGAAGAAATCCACTTCCCTCCGGGCGCTGCTTATTGAAGGGAGAATAGGGAAAACAGGTTTGGAACACTGTTGCATTTTTTCGTGAATGGTCTCATATACATCAAATACCTCTGTAAGCCCCGTACTGCCGAATATCACAATCATTCCATGAATATTGTCCATCTGTGTGTCGCAATAGTCAATTACTTTGCCTAATTGTTCGGCTGTTCCTGTAGCTATAAGGTCAATGGGATTTGATGCAGAAGCGCCGGGATTGAGCATGTCAAGTATTTCATCATGGTGCTTACCGCTTATTTTTGGTATGTTCAAACCCCCTGCCGAAAGCGCATCGGTGAGCATCACCCCTGGGCCTCCGGCCTGGGTAATAATGGCCAGGTTCTTACCTTTCAGTTCCTTGTACATGAAGACCGAAGCTACCGTGGTAAGTTCTTCCCTGCCATCGCACCTTACAATGCCTGCTTTTCTGAAAAGCGCTTCCACCGCGGAATCTGAGCTTGCAATAGCCCCTGTATGCGAAGATGTGGCTCTTTTCCCGGCCTCCGTAATCCCCGATTTAATGGCCGCTATACGGCATCCTTTCCTTATAAGCGACGAAGCATGTTTTAATAATTTATCAGGATTTTTAATGTTTTCGGCATAGATCAGTTTGATCTTAGAACTTATTTCAGGGTCGAATGTTTCGTCCCAGTGTTCAACGATTTCTTCGATACCTGTCTGCGCACTGTTGCCGACGGAGAAAAGGCTCGAAAATGTAAGCCCTTTGGGAATGGCAGACTCGAGTATAAAGATGGCTGTACCGCCCGAACCACTTACAAAATCACAACCCTGCGGGTGGAGCTTGGGGACCGGCGAGGTAAAAACGCCATTGTAATGTGTGTTTAATATGCCGATACAATTGGGGCCAATCAGGCTGCCGTGGTTTCGTGTGATGATTTCTGCAATCTCTCTTTCAAGCCGGGCGCCTTCGGCACTCTCTTCGCTGAAACCTGCAGAGATAATGATAAAACCTTTGGTACCTTTCTTTTCAGCAAGTATTATTACGGCTTCTTTGCAGTATTTTGCAGGAATAACAATAATGGCAAGATCAACTTGCGGAAGATCGTTACAGCTTTGCAGGCTTTTTACCCCCTGCACTTCGGTTTCCTTGGGGTTTACAACATAAAGTTTGCCTTTGAAATTTCCTTTAAGGATATTGTCAAGAACTTTACCACCCGGTTTGTGGATGTTGTTTGAACCTCCCACCACCGCAATGCTTTCGGGATTTAACAACTCTTTGGCTAACATACTCGTAAGTGTTTGACCTTGATCAAATTTAGAAAATATCGAATAGAGTTAAGCTAACAAAAGTCATGTGTTATGAAATTGGCCTGTCATTGTTCAGTGTAATGATTACAGGTATTTAGGAGTAACAGCGTTTTGGTTTTATCTTGAAGATACAAAGTCATGCTTTTAGGTTGTGTATTAATCAAATGACTTGTTCGTACATCAAATTCTGCAATTTGTCCCTTTACATCGCTGCTCCGCACATAAATTTGAAATTCAATTACCAATGTTGTTATTTTAATGGGTGTTATACTAATACTAAATCCACAATCCATGAAAAATTCAGTTATATTCATATCCGTTTGTTTGATATTACTAAACATTGCGGTTGTTAACGGACAGGCTCCGGCAGGTTTTAACTACCAGGCTGTATTACGAGAAGCATCGGGTGCGGTAAGGGTAAATGAAGCAGTTGAAATCGGAATATCAATATTACAGGGCAATGCCACAGGTACAAGCGTATACAGTGAAACGCATAATACCACAACCAGCAACATAGGGTTGATAAATCTTCAGGTTGGTTCTAAAAATTCTGAAGGCTTCAATACCATTAACTGGGGTGCAGGACCATATTTTATTGAAATTTCGGTAGATGGTACAATTATGGCGACCAGCCAGTTAATGAGTGTTCCTTATGCTTTATACGCTGCAAGCGGGGTAGGTGAAACCGGGCCACAGGGCGAACAAGGAATCCAGGGCATACAAGGTATACAAGGAGAACAGGGGATACAGGGCACCAAAGGAGATAAAGGTGACAAAGGAGATAAAGGCGACCAGGGAATACAGGGAGAGACCGGACCAGCAGGACCTGCAACCACGGATGCCTCACTACTCGATGAGGGAACATTAAATACAGACAGGTTTTCAGCATATAAAGACCTTGAAGATGAAGGTTATCTCGATAACGATGATGCCTTTGATATTATGTACCGTCACCAATCTGATAGTCGTTACAATAAGCAGATAGCTTTTTTTGCACGCAACAGTGAAATGGATAATTATGCTGCTGCTGGTATTAAGAAAGTTGAATTCAATCATACGGTTTTTAATGAAGGACTTGACTTTAATACTTCTTCTGATCGTTTTGTAGTATCGGTAGCCGGAGTTTATAATTTCTCATCAACAGTGGGATTTAATTCCCTGGCTGCCAATACAACTGTGGTTTTATACTGTTATGTTAACGGATCGGCATTTTGTAATCTTGCATATGATGCGGTTGCCAGCGGCAGCCATACATTGTCAGGTTCGGTTACATTGTGGTTGCTTCCAACAGACTATGTAGAAATATATATTTATTCAAACGATGACAGCTTTACAATTATGGGAGACCCCTCCTATAACCAGACTCATTTTTCTGGGCATCTGGTTTATCCGTTGTTGAAACCTATAGAGGTAGAATAAAATGTATTGATACCGGGAGGATTTTCTGAAACCAAAATCGTACAAAAACACTAATTTATATTATGCCATGAAAAATCAAACAATTACATATATTGTAACACTGCTTATCGTGGTATATTCCTCATTCGGATATGCAGGTACAATTGTAGTCACCAATACCAATGATTCAGGCACAGGATCACTCAGACAGGCCATGACAGATGCAGAAACCAATCCAGGCGCTGATACCATTGTCTTTGATATCCCCCTTTCAGATAATAACTATAACAGCACCACCGGGGTGTGGACCATTCAACCTGCAACCGATTTCCCGCAACTTAAAGGTGACAGTACCCTTATTAATGGCAATACACAAACCCTTAATCAGGGCAATAGAAATACAGAAGGTCCTGAAATAGAGATAAATGGCACCAATGTAACCTCATCAGCATTTATTATAAGAGGATCAGGTAACACGATTCAGGGATTGATCATTAACCGCAGCCCGGTAAGTGCAATATCAATAAAAGGCAACAGAAATATTGTCAGTGGAAATTACCTCGGTACAGATGCTTCAGGTAACATAGCAGTTCCCAATGGTTATGGTGTTTCTATTAGTGGTGTTGCAAAGCATAATTCAATCGGTGGTGCTTTAAGTGATGAGTGCAATCTGATATCAGGCAATGCTAACTGGGGTATACAGGTATTAAGTGTTGGGGCTGACAGCAACATGATTAAAGGTAATTATATCGGGACCAATGCTTCCGGAAACGATACATTATGCAATTTCCACGGCGGTATTTTTCTAAGAGACGGTTCGTGTGCCACTATTATAGGAGGAAATGCTCAGGGAGAAGGAAATGTAATTGGCGGATCTGTCAGTAAAACTGGTGCTTCAATCTTTAGCGGTAATGGTATTACTATTTTGCAATCAAATAACAACAGGATTACAGGCAATTATATTGGTACCTGTAAAAATGCAGCAAGCGCTTTATACAATAAAAAATATGGTATTCTTATACAGGAAGGACAAAATAATATTATTGGAGGAATTGCTCCCGGTGAAGCGAATGTTATTTCGGGTTATTATGGGGCAGGAATTATCATACGTATGTCAGGCTCAAAAAACAATGTTATTTCAGGTAATTATATCGGAACCGGTTCTTCCGGTCTTATTTATTGTGAACATTGCAAGCAGGGCATACAACTAATGGAAGGTGCCGGCCAGAACATAATCGGACCGGAAAATATCATTTCAAACAATAAAAATTATGGTATCAGTTGCCAGCATGATTCTACCACCATGAATACTTTTACAACGAATTCTATTTTCAATAACGGGGGAAAAGGTATTTATAACGATAAAGGTGGTAATACATCGTTGCCAGCTCCGCTGATACTTGATATTTCTTCCGGCAGTGTTACAGGGACTGCCTGTGCAGACTGTATTGTGGAAATATTCTCTGATTCCCTGGATGAGGGCGCCATATTTGAAGGAACAACAATGGCTGATGCAACAGGTAACTTCGCATGGGCGGGCACAGTTGAAGGACCTCATGTTACCGCCACAGCAACCGACATAAATGGAAATACCTCTGAATTTAGTGATCCATTTATTATTCCTGAGGTTGTTTATGTAACTTCCCGTCTGGCTGAAGAAGTTACATTAGAACAGAACATGCCCAATCCTTTCAGCACTATAACCGAAATAAGGTATTCGGTTGCTGTAAGCGGGCATGTTAGATTAAGAATTTTTGATTTGTCGGGCAGGGAGATACGCAGGCCTGTTGATGAGTACCATCTACCCGGTGAGTACTCCATAACATGGGATGCAAAGGATTTCAATGATTTATATGTACCCGGAGGTGTCTATTATTATGTAATCCAATCAGGGTCTTTTATTTTGATAAAAAAGATGGTATTTTTTAGCAGCAATTTAAAATAGGTATCATTATGAAATCCGCATATTAAATCATGTTTAAAACAAAAGGTGGATGAATATAATCTCAAATCAATGCAATCAAAAAAATGAATTTAAGACATGTTGGTTCTTCTGAATAATATTCAGGGCATGCTATACGACCTTAAAAAAATAGATTTTTTTCGGATGAGAATATGTTTAAATCCATTGAAATTCCGGCTATTTACTTAATTGTATTGATGAAGTTAAGGATTAAAACACTACTGTCCGAATAAAACATTTAATTATAAACCTTCTGAAATCAAAATTTCAATGATATTATGCCACATACAGGGTTCTAATTAATACCATCAAATTATCCTTTCGGGATTTAGCCACTCGTTTGTCAACATAGGCAGAAAGTTTTGAACCTCAATCAAATTTAAAAAAAATCAGGTATAGTTCTTTTAACAAATGTCATGATTTTAAAGGAATTATTTATCCGTTTTTCTTTCAACATATAACGCAGGTGAAAAAAAGCCATATTTTCCTCAAATTCTCAAGGTTTAAAGTGCTGTAACTTTTTTTAATTAAGATAGCCGAAATTAGCATTACAAGAAAATTCCTGTTGCCAAAAGTCCCTCAATACTTGAATGGGCATTCGACGTTGGCTATGATATTATAAACTTTGGTTTCAATAAATGGATAGTTTTTCAAGCGAAAAATACAAACCAATAGAGAGTTTAGCATAATCTGTGTTAGTAAATGTACTTGTAATAATGTGAGTTATATCTTAGTTTAGACCTAAACAATATAAATCTATATAAACCATAACCTGTCATGAAGAGGTTTTGTATACTATTCCTGGTTTTTTCAATTCTGTCACCACTTTATTCACAGGAAAGGTTAATCAGATTTACTTATTCAATTGCTGACACCACCAAAAGTAAAACCGACCAGGCCAGAAAGCTGTATAGCTGGATAACAAACAATATTGCCTACGATACAAGACAACTTATAAAAGGTGGTAAAAAGTACACACCACTTGAAACAATTAACAGAAAAAAGGCAATTTGTTATGGTTATGCTGAATTGTACCATAGTATGTGCGATATTCTGGATATTGAATCATACCTGATATATGGCTACTGTAAGGGATTTGCATATGTTAAGGGGAACCATTTTACAAAAGCCGATCATTCCTGGAATATCATTCATGCCGACACAAACTGGATTATCATAGATGCTACCTGGGGAAGCGGCACCCTAAAATATGATTATGATTTTAAAACGCGATTATTACAGACTTTTAGCAAAAAGAAAGGGATTAAGACAAAAATCGAATTTGTCAGGGAACCATGTAACGGGTATTTTAATTTACCACCTTCAGTAGCCATAAAAACTCATTTTCCTTTGGATGCAAAATGGCAGCTTTTAGATTATCCGGTGCCATATCATTCATTTATTAACGATTCTGCTGTACAACCTCGTTTTTTGAATTATTTGCATGAAATTTCATTTGTTAGACTAAGAGATGTTCATGACCAGGTTTTTATTGATGCCCGGAACAGCACCAAATACTCGCCCTTCAACAAATTTGATATTGCGAATCAGTATTTCAATCAGGCGAACAAGTATGAGGTGACAAAAAAATCCAAACCCGATTCACTTTTGCTTGAAAATATTGAACGATCAATCTGTTACGCAGATTCTTCATTAAAGTATCTTAATGAATTCAAATTAATTCGACGTTCGGATTATAAATCGAAAAAGCTTGAGCGAAAAGCTGCAGCAAAACTGGGAATAACATCAATTAAAAGAATGCAAAAGATACCGACATCAATAAATAACAAATTTGAGAGAATATACAGGAACTATTTAAAAAAAGAAGTAATACTGGAAAAGGGAAGATCAGCTTCGGCTTTTTCAAAACATCGGTTACCGCAAGCGTTTTTCTGGGCATATGATTCGGTAACCATAAAAGATAGCATTCTGATTTCTGAACTGACTTTAAAAAATATTGATGATATACAAGAGATTTCTGTGAACATCAATACAATTATTTCATTAAAAGACAGCATTTATGCAAAATTGTTATCAGGCAGCAATCACAATGATTCTATAATCGAACAGGCTGATAATATGGTTTTATGCCTTCAAAAACTACAGCTTGCAATAGACACCATGGATGAATTTGAGGTTTTACATCTTTGCACAAAACTATCTTCAATATTAGAGAATTATGATAAACAGTTTAAGAATAAACAAAAACATGAGTCGGAATTGATTAATGATTTTAATGATTTTCAAAGGATTGCACAGAAAACCGTTAGGAGTATGGTGTCAGTTTTAGATAATTTCCGGAGATTGGCAAAGCTTACCGGTTATAATTTAGAATACGCGACAAAGGCAGATTCGCTGCTTCCTGTGATTCAACAATTTTATTCAGTGGATTTGCAGGTTTATATGTATCTCTTACTGTATAATGAGAGTTGGAAAGATCTGCTGAACACCCAGAACAGCAAATTGGAGGCAATAGGGCCAGATGGGTTGCCGGATATGAAACGCCGGCTCATGTTATATTTTAATTTTATAACTGAAAATGCTGATAAATCATTTATGAATGACATGCAAACCTATGAATCTATTAAGTCATCAGCACAAAAAAAATTGCGAAATTTAAAAGAATATTCCCGAATGACAAAAAGGGTATTGAATTCCATTGTTATCCGGTAAAAATATAAAAAGGGAGTTGTTTTAAAGAACACTATTGATATTCAACTGGTTGAAAAGTCATTCATTGTTATTTTAAAAGTAAGCCCATTTCAAAACAGGTTATATTGCAGTTGAAGAAGCTCTTCCTTTTGCAGGTCTTTATCCGGGTTTTCTAAAAATCTTAGCAGGTGGATATAATTGAACAAATGAATTTTGCAAAAGCTTACTAAATTTGAGAAAGACCAAGATTTCCTGACACTTTTTTGGATTATGTTCATCAACAGTTTAGCGATTAGGGCACAATATATCTGTATTTTAATTGCGTTTTCATTGTCTCCCAGAAAGTATTTTAGTGGAAAATTCTGTTTCAATTATTTGAACAATAATTCATTTTGCCAGCGCAATTTATAGATTGCAGCCACTATGTCGGGCCTCATCTCGAACAAATTTGTCAAGAACTCAAACTCCCGTTTTAAAACCCTGTCGTAAAACCTGATTTTGCGTAGTTTTAGTTTACTTT
>JAFGPL010000107.1 GCA_016936215.1 Bacteroidales bacterium | reverse complement strand
GGGCAAACCAATTTGAAATGATGTTTAACGCATTGATTAATAATTGATTATGTCTAAAGTTAACGCTAATGCGCAAATGCGGGAACCTAAGGGAGTAACTTTTCTCACAGCTTGTCCCGTAAACACGGGAACTGAAAGGAGTAACTTTTCTCACGACCTAAGGGAGTAATCTTTATTCTTGAAATACAGATGTTTATTTCATGAGATCGCCTGCCTGGATGAACCAGTCAGACAGGCCTGCCTGGATGAACCAGTCAGACAGGCTTCGCTTAGTTACTCACCGCTTAACAGCGGTTCATGAGATCGCTTCGCTAGTTCGCTATCGCTCAACATGACAAAAGATGCTTGACTTGACACTATTGCAAAATGTTACCGGTTTACCATTCTTTGTTACCCTCAGATAAGGGTACTTTCATTACCTGCAATATATTTGATGTATTTGTATGCCACACATAAAGGCATACAAATTATTCATTATTAACCAAATACTATTGATTATGAAAAGAATTTTACTTTTGGCTTCTTGTGCTGTTCTCTTTCTAGCGCAGTCTACAGTTACGCGCGCGGCGGTAATAGATACCGTGTTCAAAGAGACATTTGGGGAAATACCTGTAAGCGCAGACCCTCATAATGCTGCTGCAAAAATTACCACGTTCGGATGGTACAGTGCAACGGGCAGTTATTATCACCTTACAGATACCGTAAACAAAATTTTCACAACAGAAAACGGGTACTGGGCTGCCGGCGCTGATACCTCAGTTAGGACTGAGATATATTTTGTTTCAGGCCCGAGGGTATGGGCAGATTCCTCCTCACGCGTCCACCTATGCCTTGTAGCCCCTACAAGATATGGCGGTGCATGGGATACCGCATACCTGATGAACGTGGATATTAAAAATTACACAAACCTCGAACTTAAACTCGGCTGGGGAAAAAGGGGCGGTTGGGTAAACCCGATAGAAAATATTCGCGGTCTTGCCATTGAATACAGAATAGATGGAGGCGATTGGACTATGATGGATACTACCCAGCTCGAAAATCCGCTGGCGAAAGATTTATGGTCATATGCCAGAGAGTTGTATATTGATGAAACCGGGGATGCACTGGATTTGAGGTTTACCGCATATATCTCTGATAACCAGATAGCTGTAGACGATATCATATTGCTGGGCGAAAAAGCACCATCAGGAATTGAGGATATAGGCAGCGCAGCTTCATCGCTTTACTTTTATGTTGCTGATGATCATCTGTATGTAAGAAATTCAGAATATACCGGCAACCTCTCTGTCGCCATTTACAATATAGCCGGAAGCATGGTATATCAGAAAAATACATTCCGTGATGGGGAATACCTGAACCTCAAACCGGGAGTTTATGTCGTTAAAAGCTGGCATCTGAACAACAGCGTGGTACAAAAAATCATAGTAAAGTAGAGTAAAGTGTTTATTCTTTTTTACAAGGCTGTTCAAGAAATATTCTGGTACAGCCTTGTTTTTTTAGATACCTGTCTGCCATCTTCAGGGCATTTCATAGCCTTGTCATTGCATCTTCTTATAAGCAACCTTCTTACTATTCGAAATTACTTATCTTTACAGCTATTGCTGCAAAAAAATATAGGAATGTGTAAAGTGATTTTCCGAATTGAACTATAATGGTTTGCAGATATTTGTCTGACAAAAAAATTGGTATGAGTTATTTTTGCAAAATATTGAAAAAACCGATAAATCATTATCGTTCTATTGGTAGAATACTATTCCTGATGATTTTATTTCCCGATATTTATGTATTCAGCCAACCGCAGAATATCTATTTTCATCCGCTCAGACAGGGACTTTCAAACCAGTTTGTAAGATGTATTTTAAAAGACAGCAGGGGATTTATGTGGTTTGGGACACAGAACGGGCTTACCAGGTACGATGGTGTTAATTTTGTTGTTTACGAGTACTCCCAAGAAGATACAAACAGCCTGAGCTATAATATTGTAAGCTCAGTTTTTGAAGACAGTGACAAAAACCTGTGGATAGGCACATTTGTCGGTTTAAATCTGTATAACAGGCAAAAAGACAATTTTGAGCACATTTGTCACTTTCAGAACCTGGTTTTAAGCTCTATTTGCGAAGATCAAAATCACCATATCTGGGTAGGGACAATAGGTAACGGGGTTTATAAATTTAATCACAAAAACAACACTGTAGAAAACTTCTATAACAGTAATCCTGACATTCATTCAAGAAACTCAAACCACATTACAAGCATGGTGTTTGATAGCAATAACAGGCTTTGGGTAGGATCATGGAATGGATTGATACTGATGGATACAGACGGAAAGATCATAAAACATTTCCGTAAAGAACCAGAAATACCGGGTAATGTAAGCGATAATTATGTAAATGCTTTATCCATTGAAGGTGACAGTGTTTTATGGATAGGAACAATATACGGCGGATTGGACAGGTTATGTATTAATGACAAAGATTTCAAAATTAAGAATTACCATCTTAAATATGGTCAATGCCCGCCATCAAGCATTTTATCTATGGTTGCAGACAAACGAAATAATCTATGGATAGGAATTGAAAACAACGGTTTGCTTACAATCAATACTCAATCGGGAATTACCTACCAATACAAAGAAGATGAAGGAAACGAGTATTCTATAAGCAGCAACCTCATCCGTTCGATATACATTGACGACCTGAATATACTTTGGATCGGGACTATTGGCAGGGGCGTAAATTTTTTTGATGAAAGGAACAAGCATTTTGAAAGGTACAAGAAGAACCCGTACAATATAAATTCACTTTGTGGCAACGATGTACGCTGCTTCACAGAAGACAGAGCCGGCAATATTTGGATTGCAACATATGATGGCATTTGTATGTTCGATGTTAAAAAACAGATGTTTACGCATAAGCTGTCAAGGGAAAAAGGAGGGTTGTCTTCAAATGCCATCAACTCAATCGTCTTCGATGCGGATGAAAACCTGTGGATTGGGACGATTAACAAAGGTATTGACCGGTATAACAGGAAACTTGAAAAAACCGGGAATTTTAAAATAAAAGGCGTTCAAAAAGTAGGTGAGAATAAAATAAATACCCTGTATATTGACAAAAAGAATGATTTATGGGCAGGAACCTCAGGTTCCGGTCTGTTTAAGTATAATAAAAAAAACCAGTCTTTCGCTCAGATTTATAATGAACCCGAAGGTGTTGGGCCAAATGAATTTGGTTATGTTTTCTCAATTGTTGAAACCTACGATGGCAAAATCTGGATAGGCACGGCATACAGGCTGTTTTGCCTAACAAGAAAAGAAAACAACACCTACTCTTTTAAAATTTATACCAGTAATACATCACCCGACAGCATCAAGAGCAACAGCATTTACTCACTTTATGAAGACAGTAGAAAAAATCTCTGGATAGGTTCCATTGACCGGGGATTGTTCCTTTTCAATAATAAAACCAATACATTTGTTTCATATTCCAAGAAAGATGGACTTCCGGGCAATTCATTAACCGGATTGGTTGAAGACAATCATGGCAATTTATGGATCAGCACTACCACCGGGATCGCGAAATTCAATATTGATAAAAAAAGTTTTACAAACTATAACAAAGAAGATGGCCTGGTTTCTAATGAATATAATATCAACAGTTGCCTGAAGAGCACTCACGGGATGCTCTTCTTTGGATCCAACGAAGGGTTTAACAGTTTTTATCCCGGTGATATTAAAGAAAATTCTTCGGCCCGGCCGGTATGTTTAACCGACTTGAAAATTTTCAATCAATCTGTGCAAATTGGTGCCGAGGGGTCACCTTTAACCCGAAGCATCGGGGAAACAGATAAAATTGTATTGAAGCATAACCAATCGTCATTTTCCATCGGATTTGTATCGTTAAATTATATCAGGGGCTCTAAAAGCCAGTATATGTTTATTCTTGAAGGTCTTGAAGAAAAATGGAATACTATTAAGAATGGAAATGTAGCGAGCTATAGCTATGTTAAACCCGGAAAATATGTTTTTAAGGTAAAAGGTTCGAATAACGACGGGGTATGGAACAATACACCCGCGGTACTGGAGATTGTTGTTTTGCCCCCGTTCTGGAAATCAGACCTGGCTTATGTTATTTACGTTTTATTATGCATTTTAATCATTTATGCAATTATTCATTACCGCGTGGCCATTGTAAAACAAATGCACCTGGCTGAACTAAACCAGATGAAGCTTCAGTTTTTTGCAAACATTTCACATGAATTCAGAACTCCTTTAAGCTTAATCATCTCTCCTGTTGAAAATTTATTTGCTCATGCCTTAAATAATAAGGAAATCAAATACCAGCTTGAACTCATTTATAAAAATGCAAACAGGTTGTTCCGGCTCGTAAACGAAATAATGTACTTCTATAAAGCTGTTGATAGCAAGCTCTCCATTTCGGTACAATATGGCGATATTGCTAAATTCACCGAAGAGCTTTCGCATAATTTTCATGATGAATCCTTAAGAAGGCAGATTACTTTTAATTTTATTGCAAAACCTCACAGCATCGAAGCCTGGTTTGACCCGGAGAAATACGAAAAAATTATTCTGAACCTGTTGTCAAATGCGTTTAAATTCACCCAGGATAACGGATGTATTAAGATAAAATTAGAGAAACACCCTGTTGAAAATATCCGCCTGACAGAAAATGAAATTAACATTCCCAAAGTTGCTGCAAAGGAATTTTTGAAAATTACGGTAATTGATAATGGCAAGGGAATTTCTGTCACTGATTTACATAAAATATTCGACAGGTTTTACCAGGCGAATGATGATGGTTATATATACCAAAGCGGCACAGGAATTGGTTTATCATTAACCAAGACACTTGTTGAACTGCATCACGGCAAAATATATGCATCAAGTGAAATCGGTAAAGAGACCTGCTTTACAATTCTTCTGCCGTTGGGCAATAACCATTTTAGAAAAAGCGAGATTATTGTGGAGCCGGTTGATATAAAGATTAATGCTGCCCCACCGCAAAACATTAACGAAGAAACACAAGAAGATGCAAAAACATTGCCGCCGAATGCCCCGCTAATTTTGTTGGTGGAAGATAATTTTGAACTCAGGAAATATATCGTTAACACCCTTTCTAAAAAATACAGGATCATCGAAGCCGGGGACGGGGATACCGGTTATAAACAGGCTGTTGATAACAGCCCTGACCTGATCATAAGTGATATTATTATGCCCGTTCTTTCGGGCATTGAGTTATGCAGGCTTTTAAAAGGAGATATTATCACAAGCCATATTCCCGTCATCCTGCTCACGGCAAAAACCACCCTCGAAGATAAAATAAACGGAATTGAAACCGGTGCGGATTCTTATATCACGAAACCATTTAATGTAAAATATCTCGAAGCTGTAATAAAAAACCTTATTGATACCAGGAAAAAACTGTTTCAGCGTTTCAGCCAAGATGTTTATATCCTCCCCAAAGAAATGTCTGATAACCCGTTAGACCAGAATTTTCTTGAAAAAATTATTGAATATATTGAAGAGAATCTGGCAAGGTCGGAATTATCGGTAGAGGAACTTTCTTCACACCTGCTGATGAGCCCGGGGCACACCTGGAGAAAAGTCAAGTCGCTTACAGGACAGACAACCAATGAGTTCATCCGAACCATCAGGTTAAAAAAATCAATAAAGATTATGGAAGAAGGAAATTACAATATTTCAGAAATTGCATACCGGGTAGGATTTTCCTCACCGGCATATTTTACCAAATGCTTTAAAGAGCAATATGGGAAGTCCCCTACATCATTTTTATCAAACAGGAAAAACAATAGCCAGAATTCATAAAAAAAGAGGCTGTGTAAAAAGCCATTTATTTTGAAACCGTCATTGCGAATCCCGATGAATCGGGATCCCTCGCAATGACATTACTTATTGACTTTTACACAGCCTCTACATGAAATAATCCTAACTATCTAACTAATATTGATAACTAACCTTACAGCCTGAGTTAATAATCTGTTTATAATTTAGTTATCCAAAAGCTACCATTGATACATTTTGACCACTATAAATCTCTGTAACCTGGATTCTGATAATTATATTTTTCATCTTCTGTCATTTCGAGACCATCGAGCTGGCCTTGAGGAATCGGACGCAGATAGTGATATAATTGTATGTCGCGTGTATATGTAGCCGGTGTATGGTCTCCTTTGGTTGCACTACAAATTTCGTAAGAACCTGCAATTTCAGCCCATTTTTGAGTGCGTACCAGATCGAACCAGCGGTAACCCTCGCCATAGTATTCACGCGAACGTTCGGCCAGGATATAGTCAATGTCTATTGTTGCCGGTGTGGCAGCAATCATTGCAGCACTGTTGTCTTCAACTTTTTCTGCATTTCCGTTGTTGTCCCAACGCCATTTCCCGGCACGTGCACGAATGATATTGATCAATCCCAAGGCAGTTCCGTCATTTGCATAGGTTCCGGTTATAGCCTGTGTAGTTGCCCCTTTCACTGCAGCTTCTGCAGCAACAAAAAACAATTCTGAGAATTTGGCTATATTGTACGGGCGGGTAGTACCGGCATTTGGTTGTCCTAACCCTGTACCGTTATCGGTACGGTAAGTTCCGAGTTTCCAAAATCCGGGATATACCACCCTGCTTATACCGCGGGGTGAGATCACATAATCTGATCTGCCGGGTAAAATACCTGCACCTATATTGTTTATGCCCGGAAACTTACCTTTGAATGCTTCCAGTTGTGCTGCTGTATATGAGGTTCCGGCCGTGTCAGAGATATAATCAATAGGCGATAATGATTCATCAGGCAGGAAAGTAAGGATGGCATCACCAGGGTAAACCTCCATTTTATTGGCATTATAGAGTACTGAATTTTTAATCCCGCCTTTAGGCCAGTTACCACGGTAAGTCGTTACAAATGTTCCATCGTAGCGGGCATCATTGGTTTTATCGGCAAAAGTGTTTTCAATTACACCAATAGTTGGGCACATACGGGTCCACGGACGTCCCAGATTTTGTACTGCCTCACGCTGAACTGAACCTACTACTGTATCCCTGTTGGTATTGGTAGTGCTTCTGATTTCGGTATAATTCCAGGTAAGCATCCAGACGGCGAAATTATCCGGAGCACCACCACCACCATAAGTCAGGCTGGCCCCATTATAATATTCGCTGGTCTCTGTATGGTCAGCATACAATAATATCTCGTTGTTGCGGTCGTTTGGTGCCCAGTTTACATCATAGAATGTTTCCTGTAGCCCGTAAGGTCCCGGATTTTCAATGGCTGTTCTTGCCACATCGTATGCCTGCTGAAAATACCATTGTGCATTATGCCCATCGGGGTCTGTTCTTGCAGTTTCGGGATAGGTGGGTATGTTGTTTGGATTTTCCAGCCACCATCCGTAAGTAAGATATGCCTTCGCCAGAATAAGGCGCGCAACATTTTTTGTAACCGTTCCGGTCAACCGGCTGTTTTCCGGTAAATTATCAATAGCAGTCAGCAGATCGGGAAAGATGGCCCTTGTATATACTTCAGGAACAGTATTACGAACAGAAACCCTTGCAGGGGTGGTGTTGAACTTCAATTCACCAGCACCCAGGTCCAGCGGTACTCCTCCGAAAGTCTGCACAAGCAAAAAGTAGTCGAATGCACGGAAAAACCTGGCTTCTGAAACCAATTCTTCCGAGATTCCTACTTCTGTAGCGTTCTCAATAATACCGCTTGCAGTGTTGATGTTTGGGAATGCTGTACCCCACAATACGTCCGAACGACTGGTGGAGGCAGTAAGTGTACCTGCACCCGACATATCTATGTTCTTAAAGTTACCATCAGCACTCTGGGCATATGTGGCTTCATCGGTACCGGTGAGGCAGGAATTAAAATAGTATGCCTGGCCGTATATGTAACGAAGGTGAGCATACATGGCTGTCAATCCTCCCATTACACCAGTTTCGGTTTTAAAAAAACCGGGTTCATAAATACTACGCGGTTGCTCATCCAAAATATCTGAACAAGAAAGCAGGAATAATATTATTAAAGTTGTTCCTGTAAAAGTTTTTATTTGATTTCGTTTCATGATTGTCACATTTAAAAGGTTAGATTAATACCAATCAAGTAGTTACGTGTAGATGGCGTGTTTGTTCCAATGGTAAGCAGGCGTCTTAGGTTGTAAGAGTAAGCCACTGCCGCATTTTGGTTACCATATGAATTGGTTTCGGGGTCCATGCCTGATTCTTTTTTGTAGGGTGAGAAAAATACAAACGGGTTCTGTGCCGTAACATAAATCCGCAACTGGCTAATTCCTGCCCTGCTGATAAGTCTCTGGTTCACGTTATAACCAAGTGAAATGGTACGTATTTTCAGAAACGAAGCATCGAAGTAACCTAATGTACTGCCGTACTTTGGATTATCGCCGCTTAACGGTCCTGCCGGGCTTGGGTAACTTGCACCAGTATTTTCAGGTGTCCAGTAGTCTACCTTAACGTTATTCCTTCGTCCGGTCATCAAATTAAGATAACCACCGGAACCATAAACCGTACTGTTAAGAATCCCGCCGCTTTTAAAGATACCGACAGCGCTCAGGTCGAATCCTTTATAACCTACCCGTGTATTGAAACCTCCCTGGAAATCGGGCTCTATGTCAATAATCTGCCGGTCGGCAGCCCCGATTTGTCTTACGGGTGTGCCGTCATCGTTGTATTCACCGGTATATAATACCTTAATCATACCAACCTCACCGGACGCCCCTTCCAGGTTGACCAGGTATGGATCACCTTCCTGCCATATTCCTATTTTCTGGTAATCATATATCACATCAATTGGATGTCCTACAAACCACCAGTTTGCTTCGTCCCTTTCCTGACCGGAAGCAAGGGCAATCAGTTTGTTCCGGTTGGCATAAAGGTTAAAACCTGCTTCCCATGTCCAGCCGTTGAAGTTGTTCAATATCACGCCATTGAGTGAAAGTTCCAAACCATTGTTCTGTGTTTCACCGATATTTGCCATATAGCTGCTTACACCCGAGGTAGAGGGCAGTCCAACCCGCAGCAGGATATCTTTGGTATTTGTTTTATAGTACTCAATGGTACCTGTCAGCCTGTTATTCAGCATACTGAAGTCAATACCGTAGTTCCAGGTAACTGAATATTCCCACCCCAGATTGGTATTAGGAAGTTCTGATACGTAGTAACCCACCGCGTAAGTATCGTCCCCGAAATTGTAAGGCCTGGTACTCAAACGGCCAAGCGTGGCATAAGGGTTAATAGACTGATTGGAGGTTTGCCCGTAGCCCACGCGCAGTTTCATCGCGTTAATTAATGCTACATTCTGCATAAATGACTCGTTACCAATATTCCATCCGGCCGATATTGCAGGATAGGTATGCCATTTACGTCCTTCTGCCAGCCTTGATGAGCCGTCCGAACGCAAAGCTACCGAAAGCATATAGCGGTTATCGTATGCATACATTGCGCGCCCCATCCACGACATCAGGCCACTCAACTGGTAATTCTGGTAATCGGGGTTAATGGTGATATCACCGACAGCATGCCCCAGGTTATAGAACTGGAAAGAGCTGGCCGGAATATCTTTCACAGAAATATTTGAACTGTTGTATTTGGTCTGCTCGGCAGAATACATGGCCACAATATTCACCTGGTGTTTCTGGGCAAATGTGCGGTCGAAGGTCACAAGGTTTTCTACTGCCCAGTTGAAATTATGCGAATTTGCAATAGAAGCTTTTGACGGAGTTTCGGGATTGCTGCTGGTTACCCCTTTTCCCGTGAAATTACCATCGTTGGTCTGGCGGAAATTCAACCCGAGGTTGATGCGGTACTTTAAACCTTCTACTCCCGGAATTTTTAACTCGCCGTAAATGTTGTTGTATGTTGCAAACGCCCTTGTTTCGCTCAGCCATTCATCTTTCAAATCTTCAACTACATCTTTTGTAAATAAAAAATAATCATCCAAAGGCATTCTGATGAGCCTTTTCAGCGAACCATCATCATTATAGGGATCGGCAATTGGCGACATGCTTAAAACGCCGTACAGACCAACATTGTTTCCCTGTGTCAGGCTGTAATTATTTTTTGTTGTAAAACCAAATTGGAAGTAATTGCCCACTGCCTGGTCAATACTACCGTGCATTGATACGCGATCGAATTGCTGCGTAGGTATTACGGCTACATCATTATAATAGCCTATGCCAAAATTGTAGCTTCCCTGTTCTGTTCCGCCTGAAATTCCCAGGTCGTGATTTGAAACAGTTCCTGTCTGGTACAACAAGTCCTGCCAGTCGGTATTTACATCATCAGATTCGTCCAACGCGTTGGTGTAGATACCGGCATCTGCCCTGAGGGCAATAAATTCGGGCCCATCCATCATGGGGTATTTGGCAAAAACCTTTTTCATACCATAATAACCGTTGTAACTGATTTTGGCTTTTTGTCCTTTTTGCCCCCTGTTGGTTGTTACCAGTATAACACCGTTAGCGCCTCGCGAACCGTAGATCGCGGTTGCAGAGGCATCTTTCAGGATATCAATACTCTTGATATCATTGGTGTTGATGTCGCTGATTGATCCTGCAAAGGGAATACCATCGAGCACGATCAGCGGATCGTTACTGGCATTCAGCGAACGTGTTCCGCGAATGCGGATTTGCATGGTAGCACCAGGCTTGGTGTTTGTTTGCGACATCTCCACACCGGCTATACGGCCCTGAAGGGCATTGGAGATATTAGCTGCCGGGACATCGCGTACGGCATCGCCGCTGATGGAAGCCACAGAACCTGTTACAGCTTCTTTTCTCTGCACGCCATAACCAATAACCACAACATCTTCCAATGAGACCAGATCGAGAAGAAGTTGTACATCTATCTGACTTTGTACGCCAACAGTAACCTCTTCGGTCTGATAACCGATAAATGAAAATTCCAGCACTGCATCGGCAGAGGGAGCATCAATGGAGTAATTTCCATTTCCATCAGTAACAGTCCCTGTTGTTGTCCCTTTAACAACAACATTCACCCCAATCATGGGAGAATTTGATTCGTCAGTTACTGTCCCTTTCACAGTTCTTGTCTGGCCATAACTCCAGAACGAAAGGATCAAAAGTGGTAACAATAATGTTAACACCTTTAGTAGTCGTTTTTTTTTCATCATTACATTTTGATTTTAGTTAATAAATAGGTTTGTCAGAATGGCATTAGGGACCATCCTTAACAGTTTGATTCGGGACAATAATATAGAATTGTTATCAGGAGGGTTATAACAAATCTAACATCGGCTATAACAAACCTCGCATGGTATTTATAAAATTGATAAACTGATGTTTACAAATAAAAATTATGCCAAATACATTTCAAATAACGGTATATTTCAAAAACATGTCCGGGCATGTTTAAGGTGGTGAAATAAAATAAGTGTTTTGATAATAACATGGCTACATGTGCCATTAAAACTTAATTTCGCTCTTACTGTGATTTTCTGTAATTTATCGCATATTCAGATGGGGTATTCCCGAAATGATCGTGAAAACATTTGGAGAAATAGGAGGGTGTGGAAAAGCCTGTTTCAAAAGCAATCTCGGAAAAATTCAAACGGCCTTCCAGTATCATTTGGGCCGCTTTTTTAAGCCTGATTGTCCTAATGAATTCAACAATTGATAATCCGCTTATGGCTTTTATTTTCCTGTATGTCTGTACTTTGCTCAATGATACACAATATGCCAACTGGTCTACGCTCAGGTCGGAATTTGTGATGTTTTCTTCAATAAATGCTGTGACTTTCTGCATAAACTCTTCATCAATTCTGGTAGAAATTGCACCCTGCGGGATTAACTCGGTTTCTTTGAGGTAACGTAAATATATTGACTGCTTAAAACTGATAAGCCTGAGGATTTGAGCTTTCAGGTGGTCAATACTGAATGGCTTAACCATATATACATCAGCCCCTGTTTCCAATCCTTCAATTTGTTCTTCGACACTTGCCTTTGCTGAAAGGATCAGTACCGGTATATGTGAGGTAACTACCTGATTTTTTAGCCGTTTGCACAATTCAAAGCCTGACATGCCGGGCATTAACACATCCATAATTATTAAATCGGGGATTAATTCATTGGCCATTGTTAATCCTTCATCGCCATTCGTTGCCGATGATATTTTAAAATCAGCAGATAGTTCTTTAATGATATAGTTTCTTATATCTTCTTCATCTTCTATTATAAGTAACCTGTAATGAAATGCCGGTCTGATAATCTGTGAACTCCCTGTGTGGCTTGGCATGGCGCTATTTTGTTTTTGACCGGCGCCCTCTTTACCCAAAGCCCCGGCTTTATCAAAGTTATCCTGGTGAACAGGCAGGTAGATGTCAAAACAGGTTTCAAGGTTCGGTATACTCTTAACCTCAATCTTTCCATTATGTAGTTCAATGAAATTTTTGACGATAGCGAGCCCAATCCCCGTACCTTCGGTATTTCTGCCCTGCAAGTTGTTAGCCTGGTAATACCTGTCAAATACCCGGCCCAGGTTTTCATGTTCAATACCCTCACCGGTATTGATAACCGAAATTTTCACATATTCTTTGTCTTCCTCTTTTGTTTTGGTAATATTTACCATTATGGTGCCATTTACCGGTGTGAATTTAAAGGCATTCGACAAAAGGTTGAAAACAGCCTTTTCAATCATGCCCTTATCAATTGGTATTTCAAGCTGTTCAAACGAAGAATTGGTTTTAAAGTCGAAATTCATTGTATCTGCCATGTTGTTAAAAATCTGGCAGGTTTCATTTACAAAAGCTACGATTTCCACCAGGTTGTATTCCGGCTTCAATAGTTTCTTTTCTATTTTACTAAAATCCATTAATTCGTTGGTCAACTTGAGTAACCGGCTGCTGCTTTTTAAAATCAGTTCGATTTTCTCTTTGCTACGATCAGAAATATCCTCAGCTTTAATGAGTTTTTCCAGCGGGTCAATAATCAGGCTTAAAGGGGTGCGAAATTCATGAGAGATATTGGAGAAAAATTCACCTTTCATTTTATCAAGTTCTTCGATTTTTTTTCTTTCAAACCTCTCCTTTTCAATAATAGATTTCTGAAGGATTTTTTGGATTAATAGTCTCCTGTATGTCAGAAATATAACCAGGAATACAATAAAATAGATGATGTATGCCATATCCGACAACCAAAATGGCGGCAAATAATTAATAACAATGCTACGCACAATGGAATTATGCTGATCGTTGGAAAGCATAATATCCAGGTTATACTCACCGTGTTTTAGTTTTGGGATTACCAGGCTTCTCTGGTTTGCAGTTAAATGAATCCACTCGTTATTATCACCCAGGCGGTATTTGTACAGGAACCTTTCGGGATTGATGTAGTCCAGCGCCGCAAATTCGATGCTAAGCGTATGGTTATAAGGAATATTTATGGTTTTACAAAGGTTAATATTAGCCTCAATGATACGGGTACCGTAATATTTCTCCAATGGTACCACGCTTTGGTTGTTGATTTTAATATCTGTAAAATACAAAGGCGGCATGTACGGTTCAAACATAACCGAATCTGGGTTTAAAAACACCAGGGACTCATTTGTTGAGAAAAATGTAAGCCCCTCACCGTTAATTACCCCGGCATTCACGATATATTGATTAAGCTTGTCTTCCTCGGCAAATAAAAAATTTGAAACGGTAAAATCCCCTCGGTTAATTTTAGAAATTCCATAAGAGGTAGAAATCCAGATGTCTGAATTGTTGTCTTCGACGATATTTTTCACATCTTCAGAGCAAAGCCCCTCCTTTGATGTGATTGAAATTAAAGTGTCGGGTTGATATTTTTTACAGTATAGCCCCGTATGCATTCCAATCCATATATTGCCACTTCTATCTTCAAGCATTGTTTTTATATTGTTGATCGGCAAGTCTTTATTTATTTCTGATATTTTAGAAGTAAACTTGTTAGGGGAAAACTCTTCGACTTCAATTATTCCTGTTCCGGCCGTGCCAACCAGCGACCTTTTATCATTTTTATGGATAATTGATACAACCGGGCTTACCTGAAAATCAATTTTATCCTGAATTTCCTCAGAGAATAAGCAGATTGTTTTACCTTGTGCCAGCCATGAGGATGCAGACTTGGCCTGGTGAGTAACTGATGGAAGCACAACAATATGCAATGATCCCCACCCGCCAAACCACAGACGGCCCTTATTGTCTTCTGAAATTGTTGTGATATAGGAGTTCAGAATACTGCTACCGGCCGCAAGCATATTGGCATCAACAGGTTCTGTTGTTCTGTTTGGCTTACCGTTGACTAAATCTTTTGAATATTTTGAGGGCACTACATACAAACCCAGCTTTTGAAATACTATCCAGAGATTTCCATTTTTATCCTGATGGCACAGGTTAATATTGTTACCCTGAAGCCTTAAACCCTTCGATGCATTGTCCGAATATTGAATAGTTTTGAAATTTCTGGTGTCAAACAACAGAATACCGCTTCCGTTGGTAGATATCCAAAGTTTATGAATATCCGAAGACAGGCTTACCGATCGTATTTCATTCGGATCAATATTTTCTTTTTGAAAAACACTGTAATACCGGAGGTTGTTTTTACGGAAGTATACTTTTGACAACCCGGGCTGAATCTGGCTTAACCATACAATGCCGGTGTTGTCTATATACATCTGGTTAATAAAATCAGAATTCAGGTTGGTTCCAGAATGCTGATCGTTTCTGTAATTCCTGTAGGTGACTGTTCCTGTTTCACCCTTTTCGAAAATAAACAATCCATTTCCGTAAGTGGCAATCCACAAACGTCCCTCGTCATCTTCAAGCGCCGACATTATCCGTTTGTCTCCTACATACTTGTTGACTTCATTTATAAAATCATTGCTTACAACCTGCTGCAACAGGGGATCAACCAGAAATACGCCACCATCCCAACTGCTTACAATAAGCTGTTTTTCGTACCCGGCAATGCCCCGTATCGAATTTTGGCTGCCAGAATCTATATATCTAAATAGCAGTGTATTAACGTCAAGTTCGTACAATGCACCGTTTGACCCTACCCAAAGTGAAGGGTATGGTGGAGCGTAATATATGGTGTTTATAATATTATCCTGTGGTGTTCTTTTATGCAAAGAGTCAGGCAATAATATTTTTAAAGGCAGCAATTTTTCCTGGTCGGGATATTCAGGTAGGTCAATAACCAGGAGGCCAATATTTGAAGCAACCCAAAGTTTGTTTTTGAAAATTAAAATTTTTATTACCGCGCAATTCTGTACCGATGATAGTTTTAAAGGATATATTTTTTCATACTTTGTATCATAGTAATAAATGCCTTTTGAAGTGCCAATATAAAAGTTGTTATTCCTATCTTCGGTAATGCATAAAGTCTGCACGTTAAAGCTGGTTCTGATGACAGAATTTATATTTCGGAAATTATACCCATCATAACGAAATAAGCCATTTTCAGAACATATCCACAAAAAACCTTTGGTGTCTTTATAAACATTAAATACCCAGGAAGTTTTTAATCCGTCTTTATATGAATAATCTTCTATTTTAATCCTTTCATCAATAGCAAACAATTCATGACAAATCAGGGCCAACAGGATAATTATCAATATGAAGTATTTTTTCACGCTAACAGATTTTTTGTTAAAAGAAAGACTATAAAAATAAGGAAAATTGCCGGCTGAAACACCATAATTTTCAGTTCGTTTCATATGCTTATCTGCATTGGATTTCATTTCAGCCATAAAAATCTAACGGTACGTTATATGCCAAGGTTCAGTTTAATTATTCAAAAAATCATCTTTAATATTTGATAATGCATATGAAATATTTTAAACCTGTTTCAAGCAGTCAGAAAAATACTTTAAAATCACTGAATACGCTATCAAATTTCATTCATATTTTGATGAATTTTTGACAGGTGTATCTTGCTGTGGATAAATGAAATGAATTTAACAGCAATTGAAGAAATTTTAACATTTTGTTGAAACCTGCCTGCTTATTTTTGGGACTTTAGAAGGGGGACCCAATACACTAAACCATTGATGCCCCCTTACCTATTAATTCCTAATTATTTTACTAATTACTAAATCTAAAAACTAAAATTATGAAAAGAAACAAACTACTTGAAGTAGCTGTATTTATGCTACTTCTGTTGACTTTGTCGGTCTGGGGTTACGGCCAGGCGAAAATTGTGCAGGGCACCGTATCAGATGAGAATAATACGCCGCTTGTTGGGGTAAATGTTATCATCCAGGGAACAACAACCGGAACTTCAACCGATTTAAACGGGAAGTTTCAGATTGAAGCAACTCCTGAAACCACCCTGTCGTTTTCGTTTATTGGTTACAATACAGAGAACGTTGTTGTTGGAAACCAGACACTTATCAACATCACACTCACACCGGAAGCTACGCAATTAGCTGATGTTGTGGTGATTGGTTACGGAACACAACCCAGGCAAAATTTAACAGGTTCTGTCTCAAAGCTGGATGAAGAAGCTATCAGGTCCAAACCTGTAAGTTCGCTCGAATCGGCTTTGCAGGGACAGGTTTCTGGTGTAACTGTTGTAAATACAGGAAGCCCCGGCACATCGCCAACAGTGCGTATCAGGGGTATTGGTTCGGTAAATTATAATTCAGATCCTCTGTATGTTATTGATGGCATGCCTGTTGGGAACCTCAATAATTTTGATATCAAAGACATTGAATCTATTACAATTCTTAAAGATGCTGCTTCGGCCGCGATTTATGGTTCCCGTGCAGCAAACGGAGTAGTCCTTATAACAACCAAATCGGGTAAAAACACAGGAAAAATGACCCTGAATGTTGATGCTTCGTATGGTATACAAAATGCATGGAAAATGCTCGATTTATTAAATACTGAAGAACATGTTCAGTATGGTACAGAACTGCTCACAAATGCCGGGTTGGATTTACCTTACCGGTTTTCACATATGGATGAACCAATTTATGAAGGTGCTACACAAACCTATGCACAGACTAATACCGACTGGCAGGATGAAATGTTTCGCACAGCGCCTTTGGCTCAGTTTAATATAAATTTATCAGGTGGTAATGAAAAGTACCGCTATTATACTTCTTACGGAAGATTTTCGCAGGAAGGTATTATGCTGGGGACTGATTATAACAGGCATAGTTTCAGGGTTAACACAGAGAGTAAATTAAATAAGTTTATCTCCATTGGCGAAAACCTCAAAGCATCTTACAGCGAAATGTCAAGACAAAGGGTTGTAGGTGGGCGTACTTTGGTAAAACACATGGTAAACCAGGCCCCCTTTGTACCTGTTTACAATCCGACAAATCTCGCGGGTTTTGGAGGAGCTCAGACTACTGACGGAAGCGATGCAGAAAACCCTGTAAGAATTGCCGAGCTGGAAACCGATCAAAACAATGTAGTGAACCTGCTTGGAAACGTGTATGCAGAACTAAAACTAACAAGCTGGCTGAAATATCGTGCAAGTTTAGGCATGGAATATACTGCCGACAGGCAGATAATCAGGCTGCCTATTTTTAATGAAGGATATAACGTGAGGGTTGACCATGAACTTACGGATAACCGATATTCTTATTATTCCCCTGTATTTAGCAATCAGTTAACCTTAGATAAAATACTCGGCAAACACGCTATTAATGCTGTAGCTGTTGCCGAACAGCAGCAGACAAACAGGTTTGTACTGAATGGAAGCGGTAAACAATCAACAAATGAAATTGACCAGCTCGGAGGTTCAACTGCACAGACTATTAATGGATATGAAGAAAAAACTGTTTTACTCTCTTATGCCGGGAGATTGAATTATGCATTTGACAATAAATACCTTTTGAATATCTCGATTCGTCGTGATGGTTCGTCAGTATTTGCCCCGGGCAAAAAATGGGGAACATTCCCCGGCGCTTCTTTGGGATGGGTGGTTAGCAGAGAAAGCTTCATGAAAGATGTAGAGTTAATTTCAAACCTTAAATTAAGGGCCAGTTACGGAACCCTTGGTTTCAATGCTGTAGGTGCGTATCCCTGGCAATCATCGGTATATACCAATACCACCGCAGTATTTAACAACAATTACGAGAATAATGTAGGCGCTTATTTTGATAAATTGCCAAACAAAGATCTGAAATGGGAAATTACCGCCATGTCAAACTTCGGTATAGACTTGGCACTTTTTGAAAATTCAATCTTATTTTCTGCCGAATATTTTATCCGCCAGACCGATAACCTGATCGTAGACAATCCGCTACCCACCTCACTCGGGTATGCTGTCAATCCCGCTACCAACATCGGGTCAATGAAAAACTGGGGATATGAATTTACAGCAGGTTATAATAAAAACATTGGTGATATTAATATTTCGGTTAATGGAAACATTACTTTCCTTAATAATGAAGTACTGAAACTAAGCACCGGACAGCCAAATATTGACAGGGGAGGTGTAACATCAGATTATGGTGGATATACGCTCACGCGAACTGAAGCAGGTTATCCGATCCAGGGTTTTTACGGATGGGTTGTTGAAGGTATTTTCCAAACCCAGGGTGAAATAGATGCGTTAAACCCTGATCCTGCAAATGGTGAATATTACCAGACCGAAAGTACCAGCCCAGGTGATATTAAATTTAAAGATATTAACGGTCGCGATATAAACGGTGAACTAACAGGGCAGCCCGATGGAATTATAGATGAAGATGACCGTACTTATCTCGGCAGTTACCTGCCTGACTTTATATACGGGCTGAATTTAAGTATTGGTTACAAAGGTTTTAACGCCTCAATGTTTTTGCAGGGGGTATATGGCAATGAGATTTATAACGGCACCAAAGTGCTTACCCAGGGCATGATGCGCTTATTCAATGCCGAAAAAGCCGTGCTTGATGCCTGGACACCGGAAAATCCTGATACAGATATACCAAGGGCAGTGAGCGGTGACCCGAACCATAACGCCCGTACTTCTGATCGCTTTGTTGAAGATGGCTCTTACTTACGTGTTAAAAACCTGACCCTCAGCTACAGCTTGCCTCAAAAGACACTGTCTGTTTTCAGAGGTGCGGTATCCGGGTTAAGTGTATATGTTACAGCACAGAACCTGTTAACTTTCACCAAGTATTCCGGATATGACCCTGAAATCGGGGCATCCTCAATATACTCAGGAACAGGCGCTACCTTATTGCAAGGTGTTGATTTTGGCTTTTATCCACAGCCAAGGACATTTTTACTTGGTGTGAACATGTCATTTTAAATGCTGATAAATTATTAACATTAAAAAAGATGAAAATGAAAATAATATATAAAATATCGCTGTTTTTGGCCTTAATACTCGCAATTTCCTGCGATGAAAGCCTGTTAGACCAGACGAATCCAAACCAGTTTACTTCTGACCAGTATTATACAAATACTGCTCAGTTAACTGCTGCAACCAATGCCATTTACTCACAGATGCTTGGAGCAGACCTGTGGGGCCGTATGATGCAATATTTCTCAGATTGCCGCGCAGATGAACATGCTTCAGGCGGTAGTCAGCTAGAAATTCACAATGCACAATTGCTTGATGGAACATACGATAACAGTAATTACCCGATTCAGGCAGCCTGGAGAGGAATGTACAGGATTATTCACAGGGCAAATGCTGTAATTCAGTACGGACCCGAAATTGAAGATGTTGATGCAGCATTGTTAAAACAACATGTTGCCGAAGCAAAATTCTTACGTGCCTATGCATATTACAACCTGGTTGTTCATTGGGGACGGATACCGATTTACACCGAAATTGCAGAGTCTGCTGATGATGCAAAACCACTTTCTGAGGAAGCCGAAGTTTATCAATTGCTTGAAACCGATTTAACAGCAATTGAGAACGATTTGCCATGGACATTCACCGGTGAAGATGCCGGCAGAGCATCTCAGGGTGCAGTTAAATTACTGTTGGCCAAAGTATTGATGCATCAGGCCAAATACGGCGAAGCACGCACAGTTTTACTTGACATCTATGAAAATGGGCCATACTCACTCACAGCCAATTATGCTGATAATTTTATGGAGGAAACCGAATACAATCAGGAATCGATATTTGAGATAGGATTTGGCGGTACCGGTTTTACATGGGCTGGCGATGCCAACTCAACAAATGCAAGGTCACACGTTATGTTTCAGGATTACAGTCCTGTAGCCTGGAGAAACTGCATTCCTTCAGACAAGATGCTTGATAATTTTGAAAGACCTTACAAAGGAGATGTAAAAGAAGATCCCCGTTTACGTGAAACTGTCTACTTTTCGGGAGACATTTTTGGTGATCCCAGTGATCCGGATACACTTAAGGATACCGATCAAAACGGATATTCATCAACTTTTAATGGTGCCACTGTAAAGGCAAGCTGGAAAAAATATTCACCTATGTATAAATTAAATCCGGGTGGATACTATACCTCAAATATTAATTACCGTACTATGCGCTATGCAGAAGTTCTTGTTAAATTAGCCGAATGTGAAAACGAAATCAGCAATACAGAGGCTGCAAGGACCCAGGCAATGTCCTATCTGAATGAAATACGCGCCCGCGACAGTGTGGATATGCCTGCATACCCTACTGTCAACTATCCGTGTAACAGTTACGATGAAATGATGCGCGCCATCATGCATGAATCAATGGCTGAATTTGCTAACGAAAAACTAAGGGTTCTGGAGCTTGCCCGCTGGAGAAAAAATAATAAGTTCTCTGCTCTCAACCCTGATCCTGTAGGATATATCGCATCAAATCCCAGTAAGGCATTATTGCCTTATCCGGTTGAAGAGACCTCCTCGAATATAAACTTTTAACAGACCGTTACAGGATATTGATTAAATAATAAAAATCCGGTAGTTGGAATATTTCTGAACTACCGGATTTTTTTTATGTTAAGTTGTGTTAAAAGTGTCTTTTTCTTATCATGCAGAATCACGAAGCATATTCTGCTTATTTAATTTATAATTTGTCCAAAAATAATCTTTCACCTTTTCATTACAACCTCTATTTGTGTATAAGAGTGTGGCGGGAACGAATATGTGATCTTGTCTTTATTGGTTTTAATACTTTGGGGAACAGGCACATAATCCTTCTGTCCGTCAATTGAAAAGGTTTCGTTGAGCGGAGAACCGGCCACCAAAACAGCTACAGCTTTTTCTGAAAATTCCCCTGAAACAGATAAAATATCAGCCGTAATGGCTTTTTCTTTGCTTCTGTTCACAACATTGATATACGCTTTATTATTCTCTTTGGAATAAACCGTGGTTACATCAAGGTATGGAATGCCCTTGTAAAGACGGGTATTGAATGTGTCACAGTCAACATATGTATCAACAGAACTACCATGGCAATTGGCAGAGAATGATTTGAATACATAAAACAAAGGAGTTTTATACGTACCCCTTTCCCTGTCACTGTTTAAAAGAGAGGTGAGCAGGGTGAAATTTGCCATCTTAACCATATCTGCATGACGAATGAATGAATTAAAACACTGGGCTATTGGCAAAACAGATAATCCATTTCGGGCCATAATGCCCCATTCATCTACCGAAATATACACCGGATTGGTTAAACCTTTGATCACTTTTACGTTTTCTATTTCATTTTTTGTTACAACTATTTTTTCTTCAAAATCCATTGCGCTCTGGCCCATAAATTCGTAATAATCGTCTGAACGTTCCCAATAGCGGTGGATGGAGATAAAATCTATCAAATCGCCAAAGCTCAGTAACACTTTACGGTTCCAATCCACCCATGTATTGTTGCTTTCATAATATGAAGATCCTGAAGCAACCAGTTTTATGGAATTATCCGCAGCTTTCATAGCTTTAGCTGCTTCACGGCCAATCCTGGAATACTCTTCGATTGACTTATGCCCCAGTTCCCAGGGGTAACCGTCAACTTCGTTGCCAAGGTTCCAAATCTTAATATTGTATGGTTCAGGATGACCATTTTTGGCACGCAAATCGGCATACCAGGTACCTTTTTTTGTATTGCAGTAATCAACCCAGTATGCAGCATCGAGTATAGAGCCCAGTCCTAAGTTAGCGCAAACCACATTTTCACTTCCTATGGCTTTGTTAAGCGCAAACCATTCATCGGTACCCACATGGTTGTTATCAATGCCACCCCATGCAAGGTTTATGCGGGCAGGGCGGCTTTCTTTCGGACCGATTCCGTCTTTCCAGTCATATCCCATTACAAAATTGCCACCAGGCCATCGCATATTGGTTATCTTTAGTTCTTTCATTGCTTCAATGTAATCCTTTCTGAAGCCATTCTCATCAGAGAGTGGTGATCGGGGATCGTATAAAGTGCCATAAAGGGTGTTAAATGTTACTGAATCCGGCAATCCCATTCTTTTGCCGCTAAACTGAATGGGCTCCATAAAGACACCATAGATTTTCGGATCAATTTCACCTGTCACCCTTTCGATATCTATTTTAATTGTTGCTTTTTGCGCATTCGTAAAAAGGGGGATAATGATTAATAAAATAAGGATAAGCTTTTTCATACCATTGTATATTTAATTTGTAGTATTCAATTTTTAAGAAATTGAACCCAGTCAATTTCTATGGGGTTATTGCTTTTAAGAACCAGCACGATGTTATGGATTCCTGCTTCGAAATCCGGTACTTTTGCATTAATGGTAACCCAGGCAGAAGTTGCAGGTATTTTTATCTCAGAGAGAGTATTTCCATCAGGATTATCCAAACGAATTTCCAACTCTCCCCCGGTTTCTGAAAAAACCCTGGTATTGACTGATTTTGGTTTTTTTGTTCCAAAATCAACTGCATTGTATTGTATCCATGCATTCTGTTCTGTTAAAATCGTTTTCCATCCATTGAAGGTGTTGATTGTATCAATTAATTCAACAAATGCGCCGCTTTCGCTTTTAAAACTGTACCGGTCTGTTTCAATTTGCCGTGTTACGTTTGTAATCCCCACTCCCCGCAAAGTAGGAATAACCTTTCTAATGGTTCCGTCCGCATTAAAAAACAAACTGTCAATACGTACAGACCTGTTTTTATCGAATTTTGGTGATAAATCGTTTTGGTGATAAAACAAATACCATTGGTTTCTGTAATGTATCAATGAATGGTGGTTTGTCCAGCAGCCGTTAGGCGCTTCGTCCATAATTACACCGGCCATTTTAAAGGGGCCTTCAGGGGTACTTCCGATGGCATATTCCAACCTTTCAGTCCTGTTTTCAACATGAGGGAACGTTAAATAATAGATGCCGTTCCTTTCAAACACATAAGGACCTTCTTTAAGGCCCTTTTCAGGCAGGTTGGCAATAATTTGCGGCTCAGAGGCCAACTCCACCATATTTTCTTTCAGGCGGGCAACATAAATATTGCGGGCTGACCAATATAAATAAGCCTGGCCATCTTTGTCAATTAACACACATGGGTCAATTCCATGTACCCCAATGATTGGAGTTGGCTCGGGGATATAAGGGCCGGCAGGTTTGTTGGCAACGGCAACACCAATAGAAAAACCTCTGCCATAGATAGTATCTTTTGCAGGAGCGGGGAAATAAAAGTAGTATTTCCCGTTTTTCTCAATGCAATCGGGCGCCCACATGCTGTAGGAGTTGGGCCTTACCCAGGGAACTTTATTCTGAGTAACAATAACACCATGATCCGTCCAATCGGTAAGGTTTACAGAAGAAAAAACATGGTAATCCTCCATGCAGAACCAGTCTTTTCTCAATCCCATGCCTTCGGGGGCTTTAATATCGTGCGATGGATATAAAAACACAGTATCCCGAAATATCCTGGCAGTGGGATCGGCCGTAAACTGATCTCTGATGATGGGGTTTTGGGCATGGGCATTCGTTATTACGAAAATCCAGGTGATTGAAATGAGAAAATGTTTTATTAGGTTTTGCATGATCAATAAGAATTAAGTTTTAAAATTAAGCTTTCAGTTTATGTTACTTGGTATTGTATAACATGTTCGCTTCTTATGGTCGCTAATCCCAAGAGACTGTCTCAAAAGACTTCTTTTTTACCGCAAAGACACAAGGGCGCCAAGAAAATTATATTGATAACCAAACCTTTGTGTCTTCGTGTCTTAGCGGTGAAATTCTTCTTAGACAACCACCTTAAACATCTAAAAAATTTCTTTTTTTCCGCAAAGACGCAAGGGCGCCAAGATAATTATATTAATAACCAAACCTTTGTGTCTTCGCGTCTTAGCGGTGAAATTCTTCTTAGACAACCACCTTAAACATCTAAAAAGTTTCTTTTTTTCCGCAAAGACGCAAGGTCGCCAAGATAATTATATTAAAATGGGGTATCCAGTCAACACCCGTGATTTTCATTTATAATTTTATCATATGTCACAGGTTCTGTAATAACAGCCTGTTCAAGTAAT
>JAFGPL010000009.1 GCA_016936215.1 Bacteroidales bacterium | reverse complement strand
GATCAGGAACAAATGATGTTATGGCAGGAATCGCTTTTAAATATTCAAAAATCAAGCAAGACTAACCCGCTTATTTCAGGTTACATTACCCGTTTACTCACCGATAAAAAAATTATCGGTTATGCAGAGGCTGAAATACAGTTGAGCTTTTATATGTCGGTAAATAATTCCCCGTCGGATGCAGCCTATTGGTTTGAAGGTTTCCTTAAATCTTCGGGTACAATATTATTACTGGATGATCAGCTCTGGAACCTAATGAACAACTGGATCGAATCTGTTGCTGATGACAATTTCATCGAACTGCTTCCGGTGCTCAGGAGAACATTTTCTGTATTCACCCAGGCCGAACGAAGAAAAATTGGTGAAAAAGCCAAAGGTGCATCAGGTTTTACCCGGAGAGAGGTTACCAACGATGATTTTGATTTTGACCGGGCGAAAAAGGTAATTCCTGTAATGCATATCATGCTTGGATTAAAGAAAGATAATGAAGTATGAATGAAAATACCCTGCGTAAATGGAGATTGATTCTGGGAGGCCACGAAAATGACGGAACCGGATATGCTCTTGTTGACCTCGACAGAAAGATTGACGCTACCCTTGAAGCATTGTATGACACCGATAAAAAGGGTGGATTGGGCGCTTCAACGCCGAATGTAAACCGGTGGCTTGGCGATATAAGGGAGTTTTTTCCGAATACTGTTGTAAAAATAATGCAGGAAGATGCGATCAAACGACTAAACCTTAATTCCCTGTTACTTGAAAAAGAAATGCTCGAGTCGGTTGTTCCCGACGTGCACCTGGTGGCGACACTCATGACGCTCAGCCGCGCAATTCCTGAAAAAACCAAAGATACTGCCAGGCAGGTGGTGAGAAAAGTTGTGGATGAATTGATGCAAAAACTCACTGCCCCTTTGCAACAGGCAATAGCAGGAGCATTAAACCGTTCGGTCAAAAATCGTAGGCCACGTCATAATGAGATTAACTGGCTTTCAACGATTGAAAAAAACCTGAAACATTACCAGCCCGAATACAAGACTATCATTCCTGAGACTAAAATAGGTTACGGGAGAAAGCGAAAAGCCGTTAAAGATATTGTATTATGCATTGACCAGAGCGGCTCTATGGGAACCTCGGTTATTTACTCGGGAATATTCGGATCGGTTATGGCATCCATTCCATCTGTACAAACCAAAATGATTGTTTTTGACACCTCTGTGGCCGACCTGACAGATGAGCTGAACGATCCTGTAGATTTACTGTTCGGTGTCCAGTTAGGAGGAGGGACTGATATACACCAGGCTCTTAATTATTGTCAGCAGATAATTACCAAACCCGGTGACACCATACTTGTTTTAATTACCGATTTGTATGAAGGGGGTAACCAGGAAGGGATGCGGAAAAAAGCAGCCTCCATTCTTCAAAGCGGGGTGCAGCTTATTATACTGCTGGCCCTGAATGATGACGGTGCTCCCTCTTACGATCATAATAATGCACAATTTATGGCTAAACTTGGGGTACCGGTTTTTGCATGTACACCCGACAAATTTCCTGACCTTATGGCAACTGCCCTTACCAGAAACGATATAGGGCAATGGGCTGCAGCAAATGATATCGGAATAAAGAAAGGGTGATTTTACCAGAAAAGATTTCGGATTTAAGCTAAGCAATCGTACCGGGATTATCCCAATGGTGCTCGTTTTCATTAACGCGTACCAGCTACTTTTAACTCATAGCCCAGACATACATTTATTCTAATACTAAACCCGAATTTTTTAAAGGTATGAATAATGGTGGTGAAGCTATAAGGTCATAATTTATCCTTTTATCACAGCCAGCGGGCTCAGTTCAACCAGTATATCTACAAGGTCTTTCTGGTTTTCCATCACCACATCAATACTTTTATATGCACCCGGTGCTTCATCCAGGTCGCTTTTGTTTCTTATGGCATGAATAATTCCTTTTTTATCCATTTTTGCAATCTCTGTTTCCAGTTCGAGTGTACGTTGGGCCTGCTTTCTGCTTAGCGCCCTTCCGGCACCATGTGAACAGCTTTCGAAACTTTCAGCATTGCCTTTTCCCCGTACAATATAACTTTTGGTACCCTGTGAACCCGGAATGATACCTGTTTCTCCTTCCCTTGCGCTTGTTGCTCCCTTACGATGAACGATAACATTTGTATTGAAATGATTTTCCCACCGTGCATAATTATGGGCAATATTAATAAACTCCAGCTCGCTGAAATTCCCATTGAAGCATCCGGTAAAAACAGACACAATATTATTCATCATCAGTTTTCTGTTGGCAAAGGCAAAATCAACACAATATTGCATTTCACTGAGATAATCCTTTGCTGCCTGTTCTTCGATTGGAAGAAAGGCCAGGTTGAAAGATTTTTCCACAGACGAATACCATCTTTCATTTAACTGCTGTGCAATTTTATTTTAGTGATCTGCCACTTTCAGTCCGATATTGCGGCTTCCCGAATGAATCATGATCCAGACATGACCATCAGAACCTTTTTGAATTTCGATAAAATGATTGCCTCCACCCAGGGTGCCGATCTGTTTCCTGGCACTTTCGAACTGACGCTCAACAATCCCGTTTTTAACTATATTCTCAGCCGTTGGCATTAATTCAGTTTCCTGTTTTTCCTTGTGATGATCAAAACCAAGAGGAACCAACTCTCTGATTCCACTCATGATCTTTTTTAAAGTCTCCGTAGAAATATCTTCAAGATTTTTTTTCAAGGCACACATGCCGCAACCAATATCCACGCCAACAGCATTCGGGACCACAACACCTTTCGTTGCCAGAACACCACCTATGGGCATGCCATATCCTTCATGACTGTCGGGCATAATAGCTATATGGCTGAATGCAAACGGAAGATTCGACATATTTCCTGCCTGTCTTAATGCCCCTTCTTCTATATCTTCCAACCACAATTTGATGGGTATTTTTTCTGTTGAGATTACCTGTTTCATATTTTTATTTTAAAAAGCCACATAGATACATAGACACAAAGTGACAATATGATCTATGTGGCAGGTTTTACTTTCCAGGAACAAAGATATCTTTTAACTGGTCAACCAACTGGTTTCCTCCTGATAAAGAAATGCTGTTGATTTTATCGGCGATCTTTTCAACATACTCCATTTCTTTCAGTTTGAAAAGCATATCGTTTTCTTCCAATAATTTAGCAGTGTTCAACAGGCTTCTTACAGAAGCGGTTTCTTCCCTTCTGGTTATGATGTTTGCCTGTGCTTTTTTCTGGGCTATCAATACCTGGTTCATTATTTCTTTTATTTCACCGGGTAAAATAATATCCCTAACACCGCTATCTTTTATTTCCACACCCAAAACACCAGCTTTCTCCCGTAAAGTTTCCATAACATATCTTGAAACAGATTCTTTCTTTTCGAGAATTTCATCAAGTGCAAGTGTTCCGACGTACTCTCTTAAAGCCAGTTGCATTAAGATGTAAAGTTGTTTTTCATAATCTTTGTTTTCATTTAAAGCTTTGATTATATCAACAACTTTGTATTGGGCAAAAAAATTGATCCTTAAGGCTGCCTTATCACCGGTTAAAAGTTCCTGACCGGAAATTTCCATCTGTTGCAATCTCATGTCAGCCTTTGCAACATGAATTTTCACAGCATTCTTCCAGAAATAATATTCACCCGGTTCAAGTATCCTGTCGAATTTTCCATCTATGAACAATACGGCTTTCTGGTTAGGTTCAACAGTCACAACACGAATATATTGGGACAGTTCTGCCTTTTGCAGAATGTTTCTGTCAATGTTTTCAGTTATCTCGAATTTACCAGTATCAGCCCTTATAAATTCATAAGGGATCAGTCCCTTCCAGAATGCGTATCTTCCCGGTGACAATACATTTCTGAAGATCTTGTTTTCATACTGTAAAACTACCTCGTTATCTGCAACTTCTACAATAATCAAAAGATCTGCCAGTTTTTTATCCCTGGTAAGTATGTTAAGTTCTACAGGCGGATAAAAAGGCTGGGCCATATCATATACCGTTACCTTTCTTCCCGGCAATAACCAGTATGAACCTTCTGTAAGAACTTTTCTATAATTTCCTTTTCTAAAAACCAAACCGGTTTTACCCGTGTTAATTAATACTCTTTTCATGATATTTAAATATTAAAAATTGTGATACATTATTTTGCAGAGGTTGTGTAAAAAGTCTATATAGATATACTTTGTCATGTTGAACGATAGTGAAACATCTCATATTCACGAGTATAGGTTCTTCGCTGTCGCTCAGAATGACAAGAAAAGAGAATTTTTACACAGCCTCAACTGAATCTAAAACCTTTGTTGCTTTGCACATCATTTAAGATTCATTAAAAGACATGAGAAACAGAACCATCCTTCAAAAACCGGAAGTTTAATTAAGCCGGACTGATCTGACTGTTTCAACGGAAAAAGGAATTTAAAATAAGTATAAACTCATTCTTCCTGAATAAATCAGCTTTATCTGACGATATCCTTAACCTTTCAAAGGTATTTAAGGACTGTTTTTTCTTTAATTATCCTATATGGCGCATAACAGAAAAAACCGGTTCTGTTTCAAATGCACAGTGACTGTTTTCAGAAGCAGTCGGCTTCTTTAAATTCTAATGGATTTACATTCCATTCTGGATTAAAAGTCCAGTGCTCTAACTACTGAGCTACAATAACCAAAAGGGTTATAGACGGGAATCGAACCCGCGGCACCTGTGCTGTTGCTTTACCATCTAAGCTATTCCGGTTTATCGGAAGCAGGAGTCGAACCTGCGTAATCAGCGCTAAGTATTAAGCAAATAGAAAAGCAGCACATCCACACATATTTGCAGGATACTATGAAGCCTTGTGAAACTTTCATCAGGTCTTTACCTACCGCTTATTACTATCTTCAACTTCTCAGACCCATGATGAGAAGATTTTTTTTATTCTGAACGGAACAAAATTAATTTTATTCAAAGAACATTTTAAATTTTGACAATACAAATATTGTACCCATATACGCAATGTATATGCGTAGTAAAATAATTTTTAACTTCTATTTCTCTTTAGTTAAAAATTTTAAAAAGAACCTTCGGAACCAGTCCGACCGGTGAATTCTATCTCGATATCGTTCAATTACTTGCAGACTAACTGATTTCCTGAAGGTTAATCTAAAACATAAGTATCCACCTTTTATCCCGGCATCGCCTGATATTATCTTTATATATGTTCAGGTCCTGATCGTTGAAACTCCATCTGACTGCTTTTTTGTAAAGTTTTACAGCTTTAGCGGATTTTCCTTCAGCTTCAAGCATACGACCATATTCGTTATATATAAAGGATTTCTGAATCCCGCCAACATTCATTGCTTTTTCAAGTAATTGTGACAACTCGTCAAACCTCCCATTCTCAAAAAGTATATGAGACATGTGTATATATGGAGCACTGTATTCAGGTGCATACTTCAGCGCCAGCCGCAGGTGAGTTTCAGCTTTTACCCAGTCAACTACCTGGAATAAATAGAGCCAACCTAAATGGTTGTGTGCCTTTCCATAATTTGGTTCTATGGTAAGGGCTTCCATCAGAAGACGCATACCTTCAAGGTAGTCCCTTTGTTCAAAAGCCTTTTCTGCATTCAAAAGGTACCTCTCTAAAACCAGTGTTTCCATGACTGAATTGAAATTAATTATTACTAAATCTATTTATAAATCTGTGGGAGAGGCAAGATTCGAACTTACTTTGTTTCAAATGTACCGGATTTACAGTCCGGCGCCACTCCGCCATCGTAGCCGCTCTCCCCTTTTGTGGAAACAGTTGGAATTGAACCAACCTCCCCGGCTCTTCAGGCCGTTGCCTGAACCAACTCAGCTATATTTCCATTTGCATAAAAAAAGCCCGGACATTTGCCCGGGCTTCATTTATAATTTTTTATTTTAATTATCCTTTTCTAAGTATTATATATACCGCCCGAGTTACAATTTCCCCATTCGTCGTATGACCGACGTCCAGACAGGGGGTTAATGTGTATGCTAAAGCGTTTCATTTTTTTTAAATTTTCAGGCACAAATGTAACAAGTATTTTTTAATTACAAAACTTTTTAAGAAAAAATTTCAAATAATATTTTTAATTACGCATTTCATATGCGTAGTAAAAATATATTATCATTATATTTGCATAAAAAATATGCCGGTTAACAAAAGCGCCCTGATTCGTTACAAAACAATTGATAAATGCCTGCAAAACCGTTACAGAAGGTGTACCCTTGATGACCTTATACAGGCCTGTTCTGATGCCCTTTATGAATATGAAGGGAAAGATACCGGGGTAAGCCGGCGTTCTGTTCAGATGGATATACAGATGATGCGGAGCGACAAATTAGGTTATAATGCCCCCATCATTGTAGTTAATCGTAAATATTATACATATGAAGATGGGGATTACAGCATCACCAATATACCTTTGACCGATCAGGACCTGGACAAACTCACCGAAATTTCGGAGATACTTAAACAGTTTAAGGGATTTTCTCACTTTAGCGATCTGAATGTGATGGTCCAGAAGCTTGAAGATAAAATATACTCTGAGAAAACAAGGAAAAATCCCATCATTGAAATAGAAAAAAATGATGACCTGAAAGGTCTGGAATTTCTCGATCCAATTTACCAGGCAATTCGGGACAAAAAAGTAATTGCTATCTGGTACCAGTCGTTTAAAGCAAAAAGACCGGGGAAAATCATATTTCATGCGTTTTTGCTAAAGGAATTCAGAAACAGGTGGTTTGTACTGGGATCAAAAAAAGAGAGTAAGGCAATATTAACCTTAGCGCTTGACAGGATCGAAAAGATTGAAATCTTACCCGATGAAAAATACCTTGTTAATGAAGAATTTAATGCCTCTGAATATTATAAACTTGTGATAGGAGTGACGGTAAACAGCATGAGGCCAACGAATATTCATTTGTTTTTTAATAAGGAAAATGCACCATACGTATTAACTAAACCCTTGCATCACTCCCAGCAGCTTATTTCAGAGAGTCGAGAAGGGATTGAGATAGTAATAAAAGTTATCCCAAATTTTGAACTGGAAAGAGAAATACTTGGGTTCGGGGAAACCGTGAAAGTCCTTGCACCTATGAGTTTGAGAAAGAGGATAAAGGAGAGGCTGACAAAAGCTGCTAAGATTTAACGATAGCTTGTAATCAACTTAGTTTATTTTTTCATATTGCCCAAGAAAGTTATCGAATTCCGTTTCAATTTTTTCGTTTAATTCTGATCCATTTATGAATTGTTTTGTAATTTCTGTTAATCTTCGTATGGTTTCCATTTCCCTCATCAATTCTATCCTGTTTTTTTCTTTTTGCATAAATATTTCTTTTAGTTTGCCGGAACTTGTCGTAAAAAGTTCATAAGCCATGCCATCAGCTTTACGTATTTGATTGAGTTTGTAATACGATTCTACAAAGCCAACAGAATACAAATCATGTTCAACATATTTCGAAGGAAAATAATTATTAAAATATTCAAGCATCTTTAAAGCGCTATCCTTTTTGTTTTCAATAATTAATTTTTCAATTAAACGGGAATAAGTATTTCTATAATTTGAAACCATTTTTTTATGATTATCAAAATATTCATGAGAATCATCAAGTGGTTTAAAAAAATCATATGTAAGCTTCTTATAAAGAATATCTGTATCGATATAACCGGTAAAAAAGGAGTTGTCCTGAATTGGTAGTTTCTCCGGCATTATTTTGTAAGCTAATCCTTCACATAATAAATACTCATCAAGATTCAGGTAATTCTCACTGGAAACAGTAACTGCAAAGTAAACAGGCCTTTCAGTAAAATTTGAATTTAAAATATCCAAAAAGCAAAAATGATTGATAAACAGGTAGTTTTTATCAAGCTTTATTGATATGCATGTATCATTTGAAATTGGAACTTCTTTTTTATCATATCGATAAAACCCGGGAAGACTATCTGAATTAAATTCGATTTCAATAGTTTTAGAAGGTATAAAATCATAATGATCTTCCCCGATTACCAGCTTTGTTTTTGGATCTGTCGAGAGAACAAAAGAAATCAGTTCTTTCATTTTAACCGATTCCTTCATTTCTTTTATATAGAATACCTGTTTGGACTCATTTTTATATATGTCTTCAGATATTCCAAATTTTAAAGATTTTTTACCTTCGGTAATGGTGAAAAGATGAGAAATGTAACGGCCACTGGCTAATAAACTAATATTTATGACTGTTACATCTTTCCTGAACCCTTCACTTTGTTGAATGTATAATAATGGATAAGTATCCATATCCCCATTGACTATCAATATAGCATTTGAATCACATGAAGCCAGGTACCGTTTTGCCATATCCCTGTAAAATGAATCATAAAGTCCCGGTTTTATTTCTTTCAAAGCTTCAATTTCATTTTGATGATATAGAAGGGTTAAATAACAGTTCATGACTTCATTGGAGTAAACATTAAAAATATCTGAAACGAAAGTCTCAAAAGATGGATTTAATTCCCATAGTTTATAGTAAGTGTCAATTGATTTATGCTCATATTTCCTGTATTCCTCCAATTGTTCCTTTGTCAATGCATTTTGACCTTTTGGCAGATTAAAACGATATTCATCCAATGAAAATCCGGTATTTTCATTCAGGAGATTTGAAGCAAAACTTGCATAAGCTCTGGCTAAAGCATTTAATAAAGTGTCCGATAAATTCTGCTTATTCGCATATTCATCAATTACATCTTTATCCCAACCAGCATATCCCCAATACGGAGAAATTCCAGTGAAATAATTATTATACCAATCTTCAATGATTGATTGGTTCTCACTCAGATAATTTTGATCTGCTTTTTCAAAATCAACTTTGATGTATTTATTTTTCTCTCTTGACCAGTAAAGCTCATCTTTTAACGTCTTTTTCTCTACCTGATTTATTATCAATGCGTGCCATCCATCAGGTTTTTTTGCCAGAATAAATTTTTCAGCATAAGACATTTCCGGTATTTTATACTCCTCTAAAAACCTGGTAATGGTTTCCTTATATTTAGGATAATAAGGCAGCTGTATAATGTTGTTACAAAAAACAGGTATAGAAAAACTTATCAATACAAAAAATATGAGTACGGTCTTTTTCATGGGAAGTATCATTAAAAAAATATCATTACTGAACGGATAAATTTTTTTTTTGCTTGCATGAAAGTCAAAGAATACTGGATATTATGAGTTTGTTGCTTATTACAGGGTTTATTATATAAAATTTTTTATTCCTTTAAAGCATGATTAAGACGGGACAATGAGATCAAAAGATGTCCGTCTTTTAAGAGTTCGGGATTATCATATAATTCTTTCAGGCACATCCATTTCAAACCCCCGGTGGCTTCAGCCAAGGTTACCACATAAGGATATACCTGTTCGGGTGTTATAGCTGCACTTGGAAAGTACTTTTCTCCAAGTTTGTGGAAGCCTTTAACAGATGTATCAAATATTTTGTTATTTAAAATAAAGTTTTCAAGATGGTAAAACGTTTTAATATCTTTTGGCAAGCGGACTGCCGGAGCGACCAGAATGAAACTGTTTCCTGTATGTTTTTCTGGTACCGGTAAATGCCTTATTTCAAGGCCGACATAAATCATTTTTTTATGCCGGACTACAGGAAGTGTAACAAGCGTATTGATACTTACTTCCTGAGGTGTTACATATTCTAAAATGTCAGAACTCCCGACTACACCTGTTTCAGAAAATTTTGCACGGTGCTTTTGCAAATAAAAAGCACACTCATTTACCAAAACGAAACGTTTTTTCTTATTGGCTACCAGGTCACTAAAAGAAGTTATATTCCGAACAGGCATTTCAGATATTTCAAATTTTTCACCAATCCATTCAGGCAGTTCAACATTCAATTTTCTAAGCAGGTTATATATATTTAGTTCCAGTCGCGCCTCAGCCAACGCTCCGGTTTGAGCTGTTTTTAATAACTGAATTGCATCGTATTTTCTTATTAATCCGTTGTCATTAAATCCCGAAAAACCAACATTTGAAAAGAATTCCTGGTTGGGAGGTTTATTTAGCCGTACAAACAATGATTCGACTTTTTCATCTATTCCGCCCGGTGATGTGAAATATTCGAGTGATTTCTCAATTTTGTCAATTTCTTTTGAAGAAATATTTGTACGTTCTTCTAATATCCTGTTCACAGGATGGTTAAAGGAAGCCGTTAATCCTTCTGTGATATACCCGCTATAATGTTTCTGATCAATTAACGGACTATCCGTGTCAACGTTAACGATAGGCCTTGGATAACCATGTTTTGCAATGATTTCAATCCTGTCATTTTCTATAAAGTAGGGTAAAATATCTACTACCTGGTTGGGACGACAAACAATATCGTAAATCTTATTTGTTTCAATATCTTTATAAAACTGGTAGTTGAGAAAAGAATCTTCTTTTTCGGGTAAATATCTTGTTACCTTAATAGCGGTACCTTTATTGATTACCTTTTCAGCTGCAATAAGGTAATTAGAGGGAGGAAATCCTAAATTATTTCCGTCTTTATCAAAAAGCGAGAATTTGTTCCTATAACGGTTTTTTACTATCCAGGGATTATAAACCGGGAATGAAATGATTATTCTCAATCCGAGAGATATAAAAACTTCTTCAAAATCTTTTTGTGTAAAGTATCCGTATTCTTCCTGCAGTTCTATATCCCAGTTGTTGAAATAATCTTTTCTTCTTATGAATTCAACGGCATCTGAAAAACGTAATTTAAAACGCCTGGTGTTTTTTTGCTGTGCATTTAATTCTTTTAATGGAAAACCTCTCTCATCCTTTTTTGCCAGTGAACGTGCTCTTCTGGAAAAATCTATTAAAAGGTCTGAGTCACATGGTCGTATATCTCCGGGAATTGTGCTTAATTCAAGTAATACTTCCATTTCAGGAGGTTTGACAAAATCCCTTACAACAACAATACCTCCATCCCTTAACAGGGCTGTTTGTCTTTGAATGGCAGTAAAAGCCCTGTTCGGGTCATAGCCATTGAATGAAGTGATATGGTGAACAGAAGAACAATTGAAGAAACCATCTACGCTTTCTTCTTTAAATGTTGTCAGCTTTTCTCCGTCATCGATGCGGAATTCCAGGTTCTTTGAAATATAATTATTTCTGGCAATTTCAACCATTTTGGGGTTTATATCAACCCCTATTATTTTATGCTGGGGGAAAAGATGCGCAAGGATGTTTGAGGTTGTGCCCGAGGCCATACCGATGTCAACGATCACATTTCCGGGATTTGTACTGAAGAATACACTTGCTGAAGCTACTTTATCCACGCAAACCGAATCCATAGAAACCAGATATTTCAGGTATTCCTGTCTGCTCCCCCTGTCCTGTGCTTTATACTGATCTGACATTAATGAATTTTATACCCTAAAGATATATTTTTTCACTTTATCTTATCTTAATTGGATCATTCAGAATCATTGATTTCAATATTTTATAACGCTGAGTAAAATACACTCCGTTCTGCGATTCCCTCAAATCAAAGCCAAATGCCCGTTTACTTACCGCAATAATTGGAGGGGACTGAATTCTTTTAAAATAATTAATCTTAAAAAGTCTCCATTTATGCTCAAGATCAGTTATAAAAGATTCAGCATCCATAAAATAACTGTCAAACAGATCCTGGTTGAATTTTAATGTCAGGGCCAGTTTCCTGTCCAAATAAAGTTGAAGTACATCTTCAGGGTCCAGGCGGAACTCAACAAATGCCCTTACAAGTTTATCGTGGTATGGGTAGAAAATCGGGTCTCCTTTGCCTTCATCTACATTCTGATCTGTACTTAATTCTGCGGATGCCGGGATGTTAAATATGGTCTCGGGAATACATTTTTTTGTGTTTATAAACCGGGCAAGTTCATATACTTCGGATTTATAAAGATCGGCGATCGGACAGAAAGCGCCGTTTATATCGCCATAAAGCGTTGCATATCCCAGCGCTGTTTCAGTTTTATTGCTGTTGTTGACAAATATTGCCCCCAATGCTGAAGAGATACCGGCAAGAACACGTGATCCCCGGTCCCTGGCCTGGATATTTTCTTTGTTCAGTCCTGATAATATTAATTCTGTTTTAATAGTCGAATTATCTAATCTTCTGAAAACTGTGGATTCTATTTCCTTAACCGTGTTTTCATACGAATTTTGAATGGGAAAAGAACAATAGTTTATTTCTAGATTTTCGGCCAGAGTTTTTGCAGCTCCCTTTGTTGTTTCGGAATTGAACCTGGAAGGCATGTTAACCGCAAAAATATTTTCTGCCCCCAAAGCTTCTGTGAGCAGTACACAGCTCAATGCGGAATCAATTCCTCCGCTCAACCCGATCACAACTTTTTTATTTGGTAAATTTTCAACAAATTTTTGTATGCCATAAATCAGGCCTTTATGAAGTTCTTCTTTGTCCCTTTCATCACTAACCATGGGCAGGGTCACTTTCTCATTTTCCTGTGGGATAACCGTCCTTATGGTTTCTTCAGTGTAATCGCGTGCCACTCGCAGAAGCGATCCATCCGGATTGTATATCGTAGAATTTCCATCGAAAAGAAAAATAGTTTTTCCGTTATTCTGTATGCCTGTATTATTTGCATAAACAAAATATACCAGGTGGTTCTTTATCCTATCCCTGACCACCATGTGTCTTTTATTATTTTTTCGCCATGTCCAGGGTGAGCATGAAATATTGATGATAATTTCAGATTTTTTTTTAAGGAGAACATCAATGGGATTTATTGTATAATCATCACTCCACATGTCTTCGCACAAAATAAGACCGATTTTTCTGTTCTTACCTCTGATTGTAACTTCAAATGGATTAAGAAAATCCTCAATTGTTCTGTAATTATCCTGAGCTTCTTTTCTCGCAGAATAGAAATGCCGTTCATCATCGAATTCACGATATTTTGGCATCAGGGTTTTATGTGCACAACCTTTTCCTATCCACTTTCCGTTCTGGGCAATAAAAGCGGCATTGTATTTTCTAATCCTGCCGTCTTCGCTTTTTTCCGATTCATCAATATCTACATTTCCCCAAATGGCAATGATTTTACCAGTTGCGTTTTTTATCTCCTCATTCCACGAATAACAGTCTTTTACATAAGCTGAATTTTCCCATTCATCTCCAAGAAGATATCCTGGAATTGCCAACTCGGGAAAAACAATGATATCGTCTTTTTCCTTTATTGCTTTTTCTATTTCAATGAGAATTTTCCTGGCATTGATATCAGGGTGTCCGGCAATAACATTCATCTGTGCTACAGCAATTTTAATCGGATAATTCTTGTTCATGTATACGTTACTTTCTGTTTAATAAATATAAATTTCGGTTCTCCAGCAACAATATTCCCGAATGTGTGATAAATATCTGTGACTGGGAGGTGCATTCTTTATAATCAATGAAATCTATTACATTAAAATCAGGAGTTCTGAGAATCTCAATTCTTCCATCTTTTGGCACAAAAATAAAAGTATTATCGGCACTTTGTTTAACAGCAAAACTGAATATTTCTTCGGTTTCAACCCCTGAAATAAAATCCAGTCCTCTTACAAAGAACCACCGGTTTTTGATTTTTTCATTTTCCGGATATGATATTACACCAATGTTTCCATGTATACTTAATCTTTTGGGGTTAAAAGGAAGTTTTATCGAATTTACAGAATTTCCATTGAAAAAATGAGCCCTTAGTATACCACCCGTCAATTGTACCGGGCTTTCTTCAAACCTGAAACCACGTCCCCATGCAGATACTTTATTCAGAAAGAGATTCCGGTTAATTATTTTATCGGGATAAATGTGATAAATATTTTCATGGTCAACACCAAACAGAACATGATCCATTTGTATTAACCTGAAGTTTTCAGGTATTTTAAAATTATTTATTTGCTCATTATTGTGAAAAAGTTTATTGTCGGTTAACCGAAGGATATTTATATTTCCAATCCAAAGATGATCGTAATCTCTGTTAGCGATTTTCTCTGTGATTGTTATATTTCCAGAAAAAGCACATTCAGCGATTTCGGTTTCCTTTTCTGTTTTTATGTAACCCAGGTGTTCATTAAAAAAGAAATCGAGAACATTTTCTGAAATTAGTTTAAAAGTAACATCGGTATTTATTACTTTTTGCGGAATTACTATCTTTCTTATCACATTTACCTGATCAACCTGTAGTAGAAATCTATCCCCATCTTCAAATAATCTCCTGAATTGCAATTCAAGTCTTTTATCAGCAACCGGTTCATAAAAACCAGGTATAACAAGATCTGCATCATTACTTAATATCGATATTCTTTTTATTGCTCTTTCTTCAAGCTGCTTCCAGATTTTATGAATGCCTTTGTACGGATGAACATAGGTAAGTAATCTGAAAATATTTACAGCCAAAGCATAGTAATCACTTTGTATATTAACAGCTCCCAGAAAATAATGGTCCCGTATCTCATCCAGAAGCCTGCCAGAATGCTTGGTTACAGGAGTTTCAAAACTGTCAACATCAATAATCCGGACATCTCCACTGGTATTTATAAAAATATTGTATTGGTTAAAATCTCCTATAATTATATTTTTTTTATGAGCTTCTTCAATAACCGAAATAAGCTCTTCCGAAATCTTTTTCTTTATATCATCTTTAATTCCGAGCTTTATGCATTGGGCTTTAGTAAAAAGTTGTGATATCCTGAAAAATGATTTTTCCAGTAAGAGCATACTAAAACCTGTTACCTCTCCTGAATCACTGAAAAATAATTCCAGCGGTTTAATAAACCTTTTATCAAGCTGGTTCAGATAAGTCCAGGTCTGTGATGTAAGCCCCGGTGTAATACCGGCATGATAAATTTTTAGTACCTGTTTTCTTTCTTTGGGATGAGGAATGATCAGACCTTCACCACCCTGATCTATTGCCTGGGTAGTGTCTATCTGTAACCGGACTGAACCAGTGTTATCGTATAGCCTGATTTTGCTCATTTTGAATTATTCATTAATTATGCGAATGATTGTTATGTCATCGTAATGATCATACCCTTTATTTTTTATCATATTTAATTTTCGTTTTAATGAGGCGGGATTTTTATATAAAAAATTATCCTGTGCTAAAAATGTTTCAACAGGAAAGTCTTCATTTCCATTTGATTTTTTGTAGGAAAATATTCCGTCTGAAGAAATGCTGAAATCTTTTGTTGTGATGTTAACCGATTTTTTCAAATCCCAGTATTTCCTGAAGTTTTCCGTCTCGATGATATTATTTAAAGAATATGCGACGTAATCGGGCTGGTTGTTTTCATCTATTTTATAAATTTTTAATTCATCATTATTTACATAAGCTACTCCATCACCAAAAAATTTAACCTTTAAATTGCCCGTCTCTGTTTCATAAAGGAATAAAATTGCCGTTGATAAAGTCTCTTCTTCTATAAGTCCGATATAGTTTGCCGTCTTTTTCAGATTTTTGAAGAAAGCATGTGTTATCAGTTTGAGATCTTTTGTCATCGTAATACCACCGGCATATTCATCAATAGTTTTCCTGAACACATTGGCAAAAAGTTTCGAGGCAAAATAGGAATCCTTTCCTGAGCTGCACCCATCGAAAATACCGCCTGTTATTACATTATCTGATTGTTTGTAATAGAAACTGTCTTCGTTACAATCAGCATGTGATGAACCTCGCCTCGAAACTGTAGAAATATATATCATGGCATTTCATATGTTTATAATTAATTTTCAATGGTCATATGAAACTTACCATTCGCAAATAATCATGCTTGAGTGTGAGATAATGATTATTTGCTCATGGACGTTTCATTTGTTAAAAAACAACCTGGACATTTGTACCAGAACTTTTAGAAATGGAAGCCGAAATAAAACCTATCATTTTCCTTATCTCTTTACCGGAGTTGCCAATTTTTGCCAGATGTCTGATGCCCATGTCTTTTTGGGCCTTTTCAAAATCAGCATCGTTCCCGACTCCAAAGAGTATGGATTCAAAGCTAAATGCATTTTTTTCACCTTTTAAGGTATCATCCAACACCTTCCTGACTTTTGCAGCCTGATTCCCGGAAGAGTTATCTTCTCCATCGGTTATGATGAAAATTAGTGTATTACAATTTACTCCGGAATTCTCGAGATTTGTCCTATAATTCAAAGCGTTTGTAATTCCGGCAAGAACAGCATCGTATAATGCCGTACCGCTACCACAAGGTCTGAATAAAATAGCTGCTGGATCGATTGAACTGACCGGTTGAAAACCTGAACGAACAATGGTTTTTTCGTTGAATTCAATTATTGAAACCATTAATTTTTCAGCAACATGGCTTTTCTGCATTTCTTCAAGAAAGTCTTTAAATGCAGTATTCATATCTTTTACATATGCTGCAACAGAAGGCGAAACATCAACAATCAATACGGCATTGATTGTTTCATCGGAACTGATTTCACCCGGATCGAAATTTCCGAAATCTATGTTGAAATCATGTAAGTTTAAATTGTCCATAATTTTAAAATTTAATAGTGAAAAAATCTATAAAGTGATATCGGCAGTTTTTGCAAACTTTATCCCCATGCTTTTGGCTTTTGTGTATACCGGATCACCCAGATGACCAAGGTTAGGAACATCGGACATACAATCTTCCAAAATAATGAATTTACCTGCAAGGTCAGGAGCCTCTTCCATTACCTGCTTTAAGCTGTTTGCTACACAATGGGATTTTGCTTCACCTGCCAGAAAGATATTCTGATATTTCTCCAGTGTATCAATCAGTGCCTGGTTTAACTGGGTTTCAGGCCTGTTTGCAACCGGGACGTTCGCCCTGAATATTCCGAAATGTTCGGTAAGCGGATAGGTTCCCTTGGCAACCACATGATAGAATTTACCATCCTTTGTCCATTCAATCAATGCCTCCATAATATGATCATCAAGAGCTGCACCTCTCGAACCGATAAGACAATGATATGGCCATATGAAATGACCGAATTCTCCCTGTTGTTCAAGGGATTCAACATAGTTGATTGCTTCTTTCGGATAAAATCTCGGCGTCCATTTCCCGTCCTTAATTTCCTGAGCGGTTATGGGAGTGAATGGATTTGGAAAATTTCCGTTTTTGTCCTGCCAGAAAGATGGATGTGAAATATCATTTACGGGATGACTATCCATCGTCACCGAGATATGATCAATTTTATTCCTGTTCTTTTTGATCCACCCGGCGAGCTTTTTCATGTCGGCATCTGCTCCCGGAACAAATAATGCACCTTGCGGATGACAGAAGTCAAACTGTGCATCAATGATAAGCATTGCATTTTGTGTGTTCATAATATATAGTTTTAAAATCCGATTACTTGTTATTTTTTGAATTCTTTTATTACCTCGATTCTTCCATTGATATTCCTGCTAAATTCCTCAAGTTGGTCAGCAGGTACCCAAATTTCATTGTGAATGAAACTTCCGACATTATGTATCTCAAACTTCTGAAAGTATGTTTTGTCCAGCTCAAATCGAATGACATAGCCAGTTCCTTTGTCCGGAACATTCCATTGTTTCGATATTTCAACGGCATATTCTTCATTAAGGACAGGGTAAAATATCGGCTGTTCCGGTAATCTTGGTGGAAATGTTTTCCAATCCGATCTTTTGATCAGCTCCAGTTCTTTTTCTCCGACAGGACGATATAAGACAACTGTATTCTTTTCCGGATTAAACTGGCAGCTTTCTTCAAGAATATTAATCCGGTCTCTCACTTCCATTAAAGCAAATCCCAGGAGGTTCAATCCTCTCCATTCGGCAGGAACCTGTGCTTCTTTACTGTCTTTTGTTAATCCGATTCCCCATATTGTATCCACAGGACTAGCTTCAACCAATACCTTGTCTTTTGTGGACAATAAATAATTTTTAAGATCTTCATTTTGCAGAAATTTGAAATAATTTCCTTTTACCACTATTTCAAACCTTTTTTCATTCCATAGTGGTTCATCAAAATTTTTTATCTCCCTGCCGTATTCTTTTGCCTGACCTGGATTCTTCGATTCAACTATTTTCTTCTCTGTTTCGGGATCATTAAACAATCTCGCTTTTTCAGCCATCATCCAATGTTCGGCAGTTTGATAGATAATTTTGTCAACCCTAAATGGAGCAGGAAACCATTGACTAAAGCAAAAAGAACCGACATACTCATTTTTCTTTGGTGTATGACCCCAGAAGAATAAAAAATCAGGTTCATCACCCCAAGCGGCTAATTTGGCTAACCATTCGCGTGTATATTTGCTCATTTTTTTATCGTTTTTAAACATAATTCGATTTCTTCTTCATTCCCTGTGTGTTTCCCTTTTACATCAGATAGTTTAACTGCCGGAATAAAATTCATATATCCACATGGCTTAACTTTATATAATTTGATCACCATATTAAGTGGTTGCACACCTACATCATTTGTCAGATATGTTCCTATGCCATATACATCATGTATTCTGTTATTCACGAATTTTTTAATTTCCTTCACCTTTTCAATATCGAGAGCATCGCTATATACTATTGTTTTGCTTTTCGGGTCTATACGCATTGAATTATAGTGTGCTATTGCTTTGTTTGTGAAGTCGGGAGCATCTCCACTGTCCCAGCGTACACCGTCAAACAGCTTCGCGTATTTGGTCTTAAAGCATTCAAAAAAATTGTCGGTCGTATACGTGTCGGTCAAAGCAATTCCGAGGCTTCCTTCATAAACGTCTACCCAATTTTCGAGAGCCAGTGCATTGGCCATACGGTAACCAAAATTTGCCCCATGATACATAAACCATTCATGGGGATGTGTACCTATCGGAGTTAGATTATGCTTCATAGCCAGAAAAACATTGCTTGTACCATTGAGGTATTTTCCGGCATTTTCTTTAAATAATTCCACTACCCTGTTTTGTACTTCAAAAGAAAATCTTCGGCGCGTTCCAAATTCAGATATCTCAGCACCAATTTTTGCAAATTCTCTTGCTTTCGTAGTTGCTTTTGTTTCATAATTATCGGGGCCTTGTCCTGTCATTTTAAAGTAGAGTTCAGAAATGATCGCCATTACGGGGACTTCCCAAAGGACAGTTCGATACCAGAGTCCGGTTACTTCAACATCCAATATTCCTCCATCTTGGTTTATTTTGACTTCCTCCGGGTTAAACCTGTAACCTTTAAGCAAATCAATAAAAACCGGGTCGAAATAATAACATTTACTCCTTACAAAATCTTCGGCTTCATTTGTCAGTTTTAGATCTTTCATTGAATCTATTTCTTTTCTTAAGGCTTCGGCAAATCCTTCAGGAAAGCTGGTTTTTCCCCGATTAATAAATTTGTAAATTACCTCAGCTTTAGGAAATTTCTTCTGGATAGCGTTCATTGTTGTGAACTTATACAAGTCGTTATCGGTAAAATCTCTGATGATCATAATTTTATGTTTTATTAAATTTCGAAATTGAATCCTTTTTCAGACAGTTCTTTATATTTTTTCTTATCAAAGCTGAAATATTTGGCCCCTTTGTGCGGAAGACCTTTTACTGTTTCGTTGTGATCTATAAGCAATCCGGTTTCTAAAATTTTCTTCCTGAAATTTCTCCTGTCCAGTTGCATTTCAAGAACTGTTTCATACAGGCTTTGAAGCTCAGGCATTGTGAATTTCTCGGGTAGTAATTCAAAACCTATTGGTTGATACCTGATTTTCCCCCGAAGCCTTGCTATAGCAATACGCAATATTCTATCATGGTCGAATGCCAGGGGGGGCACTTTTGAAATCGGGAACCATTCTGCATTCGAAGCATCATCTCCCGCTTTAAGTCTGTAATCAGATAATTTTATCAACGCGTAATAGGAGATTGTTATCACCCTTCCCCTGGGATCCCGGTCTACATCGCTGAAGGTATAGAGCTGCTCGATAAAAACATTTTTCACACCTGTTTCTTCATATAATTCACGCAAGGCGCATTGATCCGAATTTTCATCCATTTGCAAAAAACCGCCTGGGAATGCCCATTTTCCAATGAATGGTTCTATACCTCTTTTAATCAGAAGAACCTTAAGTTCCCCTTCATCAAACCCAAAGATTATGCAATCTGTGGTAACTGCAGGTCTTGGGTATTCATAACAATAAGTTTTCGTTTCCATATTATCAATGTGTAATTATTACACAAAGATAAAAGATGAAAATGAATATACAAATTATTTTGTGTATTTTTTACACAAAGGTTACAATTTTTATTTCAAGTAATTGATATTGTGAATATAATAAGAATCCATCGAATCAAATTATATTGCAGATTTTTTAAAATTTCATCCTGGTTATCTTCATTTTATCTCACAATTGTTTAAAATTATGACTTGTTCGAGTTACAGGAACAAAAAGAATTTTTAAACAATTATGTAAAAAAAATGAATAAAAATTATCACTATTGTCCGATTAAATTTCTAATTGTTTATATTTCGTGCCTACGGCACTGTGAAATAAATATACAATTGCCTGTTCTATAAATATTCTGTACCTACGGTACTTATTTTCAGCCTCGTTAGAGGCGAAATATTTATAGCATAATTTAATGGTGATAATTTGAGCCCCGTAGGTGG
>JAFGPL010000106.1 GCA_016936215.1 Bacteroidales bacterium | reverse complement strand
GTCTTGAAAGCCAGGAGTTTACTAAAGTAAATGACTGACTTGAAAGACGAGCATAACGCAGTAATTGGCGTTTTCTTAGAGCCACTATATAGGCAGTTTTATTTTCCTCGCCAGAAAAAAGAGTTGGCAAGGATAGTGTGAAACATCATTAATACCCAAAAATATCTTATTGACTAAAAATTTCCTTCTCAACTACCACCTGTCGTCAGAGGTTTATCTGAGTGGTTTATAAGACTTGAAAATTGAGGATAATCTATAGGCATATCCAATAATTCAAATGCCCTGAAAAGGGTTGAACAATATTTTTCGTTGGTGTATGAAACGAAAATATGCGCCATGGCTGTTGCCAAAGGCTCTGACACCAACCAAACAACCATTTCATGATTGTTTGTCTGAGGTTCAATTCTGTAAATACGTGATAGTTTCTCAAGCTCACTTGCCCTGAAGCCGGGATTGAATTTTTCTCCAACAATAATAAGTAAATAATGAATATTTGAATAATCTTTATCGGCTTTGTATTCATTATTTAGCCGCAATGCTTCCTGTTCAGTCAGATTTTCAGATTGCAACCTTACAACCGCAAACTGATGTTCAGGGAACATTCTGTAAAAGTTGGCACACATATGTTGAATTCAAGAATTTGCAAAATAACCAACAAAAAAAACCTTAAGCACATTAAAGATAAGAAAATACAACTAATACAGCAAATTTTATTTTGAAATAAATCTGCTCAAATCTGACGGAAAGAAAACAGAAAGGTTAGGTTTAAATACATCCTTATTGCCTGACTTTTTGTATTTTATTTGTCGTTGCCCATCTGAAGCAAGCTTCATTTACCCTTGCAATAAAAAAGCCGGCTTACGCCGGTCAATATCATTTCCCTTGCAGAGAGACCGGGAATTACTTCGTGATTCCGCGTTGGGGGGGTGCTTTACAAAGGAAATAACATTTACAACTCACTGCGTTCGTTGTTCTTTTTTATGGCGCCATCCATCAGCTAAAGCAAGCTTAGCTGCCGTCTGCCACCATAAAAAAACCGGCTTACACCGGTCAATATCATTTCACGTGTAGCGAGACCGGGAATTGAACCCGGGACCTCATGATTATGAATCATGCGCTCTAACCATCTGAGCTATCTCGCCCTCTGATCTCCGAAGCATTTTGCGAAGGAGATTTCTGATCTCCGAAGCATTTTGCGAAGGAGATATTTTTAAGAGGCTGCAAATATATAACTTTCTTTGATAAACTCAAAAATGATATGTTCTCAAATAAACTTGTGCATGGTAAAAAACTGTTGCGACTGCAAATTCTCATGTAGTAAAAGATATTTTCATTAAGTTTTTTTATAATACATTTTTTTATATATTGCATCGCTGAGATTTTAGTGTCAATAAACAAAACATGAAAAAAAGAATCCTACTTGAATATACCCTTAATTCTTCCCCTAAAGTACTCTTTCCAAGACTTAGCACACCGGGAGGGCTTGCAGAGTGGTTCGCAGATGATGTGAATGTTAAGGGCAAAACCTACAATTTTATTTGGGACAACGCAGAAAACCTTGCTGAGGTTGTTCAAAAAAAAGAAAACCGTTATATCAGATTTCATTGGGTTGAAGATGAAGATCCCAATACATATTTTGAATTCAGGATTTCAATGGATGAACTGACCGGTGATGTTGCCCTGGTAATCACCGACTTCGCTTACGAAGATGAAAAAACAGATGCAATAGAACTGTGGAATTCACAGATAGCCAAATTAAAACAGGTGTTGGGTATCTGATACATTTTGCCCTTACTGTCATATAATATCTTAATTTTGTTTTCGTTTTTCATACACAGTAAACCAAATAGGGGTGAAACGTTTATACTGGCTTGTAATCAAATCTTTTCTGGGTCCATTTGTACTCACATTCTTTATTGTAATGTTTGTACTGCTGATGCAGTTTCTCTGGCGGTATATTGATGACCTCGTGGGCAAAGGGCTGGAAATAAATATTATTTCCGAGCTATTGTTATATACTTCGGCCAGCCTTGTTTCGCTGGCATTGCCACTCTCTATTTTAATGTCTTCGTTAATGACTTTCGGCAGCCTGGGAGAATACTACGAGCTCACGGCAATTAAATCATCAGGCATTTCATTGCAACGAATTATGAAGCCGCTTATCGTTTTTGTTATCATGATCAGCATCGGGGCTTTTTTCTTTTCAAACTATGTTTTGCCATATACCAACCTTAAAATGCGGGCACTGCTATGGGATGTTAAACAACAGCGCCCCGAACTGCAGATAAGGGAAGGTGAGTTCTACAATGGTATTGATGATTACAGCATAAGGATAAACAAAAAAAATCCGCAGACAAACACACTTTACGACCTGAAAATATACGACCACACCCAAAAAAGAGGAAATGTAACCGTGATTATAGCAGATTCCGGTTACATGAAAATGACTGCCGATGAGAGCAACCTTCTTATAAACCTTTGGAGTGGATATAGTTATAATGAGCAGGAAGAAGACAGGAGAAAAATACCGAAGACCTATCCGCACCGTACCGATAAGTTTAAAGAACAGCGGATTATTATCGAGCTTACCGGATTCGGCCTTCAGCGTACTGATGAGAATCTTTTTAAGAACGACTACCAGATGATGAGCCTGAAGCAGTTAACAAACGTTACAGATTCATTAAACAACGACCTCTACATAAGGGAGAACCAGTTTGCCAGGACCTTGCTCACCTATAACCTTTTCAAAAGCAAGTACATAAAACCTGTCAGAAACCAGAACAAACAAAACAAAGATGATAAACCATACAGCATAAATATTGACAGCCTGTTTCAATCGCTTGATTATCAAAAACAACACGAGCTTGTAACGAACATCATGAACAGCGTGAGGTCAACCAAAAGCTATGTGGAAAGTTCCTGCGAAAACCTGAAATACAAAAAGAAACTCCTTAGAAGACATGAAATAGAATGGCACCGAAAATTCACTCTTTCAATAGCCTGCCTGATTTTTCTTTTTATCGGCGCACCCCTGGGGGCAATTATCAGAAAGGGGGGACTGGGTATGCCTACCGTTGTATCAGTTTTTTTGTTTATTTTTTATTACATCATTTCACTTACAGGTGAAAAAATAGTGCGCGAAAGCGTGGTCACCTCTTTCCAGGGAATGTGGATGTCTTCCTTTTCATTGTTTATCGTTGGTGTATTTTTAACTTACAAGGCAACCACCGATTCTGCCATTTTTAATATTGATATGTACATCAGGTTCTTCAACCGGTTGTTCGGATTTGAAAAAACTACCCTCCTCGATAAAAAAATTCAACTGGTTGGACAGTTTAAATATTCAGAAGTTGAAAAAGCAGACGTGATCAAAGCTTTTGGTTCAATTATTGAACTTACCGATAAGAGCATTTCAGATATTAATCAAGGCATTAGGTTGAAAAACCTGTTGCAATCAAATTTTGAAGTTAAAACATCTGAAAACCAGAGCCGGCTTTACGAATTAACCGACCAGTTTTTTGAAACACTGCTTACCAGCAGATGGATGCGAATTCCTTATCTTAAATCGTTGTTTTCAGAATTTCCCTATCTGAATTTTGAAAAACCACGGTTATTCATTCCATTAAAATACCGGACGCTACTCAAAATCATTTTCCCTGTTGGCCTTGCGTATTTATTGTACCTTTCAATTCGGCAAAAGAACATTCGACGAAGACTTTATACAGCCAAAAAGCTGTCCGGGTCTGTCCTGGATATCTTCAACAATCCCGCAGTGCTTACCGAACTTGAGATGCAGATATGAGAATCTTACAGGTATGCAATAAAGTACCCTACCCCTTAAAAGACGGAGGGGCGCTGGCCATTCACAACCTTACCAAAGGTTTCTCAGATGCAGGTGCAGAAGTCTGCCTTCTGGCAATGAACACCAGCCGGCATCAAACAGATAAGTCGAAGACGACCGCATATTTTAAAAATTTTCAATATCTTACTCTCCACCTCGTGGATGTTAATACCAACATTAATTTACCTGGTGCCATCAGAAACCTTATTTTTTCATCTTTGCCATATACTGCCGAAAGGTTTATTGATAAAAATTTCGGTGAAAAGTTGAAAAATATCCTGAAGACAGGGCATTTCGATATTGTACAATTCGAAGGCCTGTACCTGATGCCTTATACCGGTATTGTCCGCCGGCATTCCGGGGCAAAGATTGTTTTACGCGCCCATAATATTGAAAATGAGATATGGTTCAGAAATTTTCAGCAGGAAAAAAACCTTTTGAAAAAAAGATATATCGCGATTATTGCCAAAAGGTTAAAAAAATTTGAACTAAACCATGTGAACAAATACGACCTGCTGGTACCAATTACCGTGCGCGATGTTGAAATATATAACAACATGGGCAACTTAAAACCAACACACGTTTGCCCGTATGGATATACTGGCAGCCCGGCTAACACTGACAACCTGTCAAACCAAAACCTCTCATTTTTCTTTATCGGTTCGCTCGACTGGATGCCAAACCAGCAGGGCATTTCCTGGTTTGTTGAGAATGTTTGGGGTCTTATTTCAGGTAAAATTGAAGGCATAAGGTTCTATGTTGCCGGCAGAAATGCACCGCAATGGCTTGTAAACTACCTTGAAAACCATGATGTAATTTATGCGGGGGAAGTCGAAGACGCCAATGAATTTATGAAAAACAAGGGAACAATGGTTGTCCCGCTTTTTTCGGGAAGCGGAATGCGGGTAAAAATCGTTGAAGCCATGGCTGCAGGAAAGGCTGTTATTTCAACTGCCATAGGTGCAGAAGGAATTGATATTACAGACTCTGAGAACATAATATTGGCGGATACCCCTGAAGATTTTGCCGGTGCAGCAAAAAAACTTTGCTCCGACAGGGATTTTTATTTGCAAATTGCAAAAAATGCCGTCAAATTTGTAAACAGTAAACTTGTGAACACTGCCATCGTTGACGATCTTCTTGAATTCTATAAGATGAACATATGACAGCACTAAAAATCCTTTTCTGGGTATTTCTTTTTGTTATCATATACACTTACCTGGTATATACCCTGATACTGATCATCTTAAATTTCTTCAACAGGTTATTGTCAAAAAAAACTGTATACACAGAAGATTACCTGCCAGATGTAACACTGTTTATTACAGCTTACAACGAAAAAGAGTATATTGAAAAAAAACTGAAAAATTCATTTGAGCTTAATTATCCTAAAGAAAAACTTTTTCATCTTTGGGTAACCGATGGTTCAGATGACGGTTCTCCTGAAATCCTTAGAAACCATAACATTATTGAAGTGCTTCATCAGGATGAACGAAAAGGCAAAACCAATGCAATGAACCGCGGTATGCAATATGTAAAAACCCCTATCGTGGTTTTTTCAGATGCCAATACCGACCTGAACAGCGAAGCAATAAGGGAAATAGTGAAATTATTCAGCAACCGCCGGGTAGGCTGTGTTGCGGGGGAAAAAAGAATATATTCAAGCGACAGGGAAAAAGCCGTAAGTTCCGGTGAAGGTATTTACTGGAAATACGAATCTTATATCAAGATGCTTGAATCGTCTGTAAATTCAACAACCGGCGCCGTGGGTGAGCTTTTTGCCATTCGAAAAGAGTTGTTCAGCGAGGTTGATGAAGATATGATCTTAGATGATTTTATCATATCACTTAAAATTGCTGTCAAAGGCTATAAACTCAAATATGCACCTAACGCTTATGCATGCGAAAATGCCTCCTTCTCAATGAAAGAAGAAATGAAAAGAAAAATAAGAATTGCCAGCGGCAGCTTTCAGGCCTTGACGCGTATCCCTGAGTTGTTCAATATTTTCAAACACGGCTTGCTTTCATTTCAATTTATATCTCACAAAGTCTTACGATGGGCACTGGTGCCGCTTTCGTTCATAATGATTTTTTTCACTAATTTGCTCATGGTATTGCAGGGCTGTGAAAAAATGTATGTGTTCTTTTTCCTTCTTCAGCTATTGTTTTACCTTACAGTAACGCTGGGAATGGTTATTAAGAACAAGAAAATCAGCCTGAAACTTTTGTTTGTCCCCTATTACCTTTTTATGATGAATTACTCGATAGTACTCGGGTTGATCAGGTTCTTAAGCGGTAAACAGCCTCCTGCATGGGAAAAAGCAAAAAGGGGATAGCCGGATAACTGCAACAGGCACATATTCACACAGATACCTGACTTAATTCATTTTAATATAGGTTTTCATTAGTGATATTTGTAACAGTTTTTTACTTTTGCGTGTTTATTCTTTAGAAAACTTCAGGCAGATAATGGCTCAATTTCAAAAACCGGATACTTATATTCTCGATGATATTGAAGATGCAATAAACGATATCAGGGCAGGAAAAGTTGTAATTGTTGTAGATGACGAAGACAGGGAAAACGAGGGTGATTTTATTGCAGCAGCAGAACTTACCACTCCCGAAATAGTGAATTTCATGGCCACACATGGCCGCGGTCTTATCTGTGCGCCAATACCCGAAGAGCGGTGTACAGAACTCGACCTTGACCTGATGGTAGGCACCAATACCTCGTTTCACGGAACCCCTTTTACCGTTTCTGTTGACCTGCTCGGGCATGGTTGCACCACAGGTATTTCGGCAAGCGACAGGGCAAAAACCATCAAAGCGCTTATTGATCCTACAACACGACCGGAAGACCTTGGGCGCCCGGGGCATATTTTCCCTTTAAAAGCCCGCAGCAGGGGTGTGTTAAGAAGGGCAGGTCATACCGAAGCCGCCGTTGACCTCTCAATGCTTGCGGGACTGAAACCAGGCGGTGTACTTGTAGAAATAATGAATGAAGACGGGACAATGGCCAGGCTCCCTGATCTTATAAAAATTGCTGAAAAATTCAAACTTAAAATAATATCTATCAAAAGCCTGATAGCTTACCGACTCAATCTCGATTCAATTGTGGTTAAGGGGGCGAAAGTTAAGCTTCCCACCAAATACGGTACTTTCAATCTCATTCCGTTTCTCCAGAAGTCTAACGGGCTCGAGCATATTGCCATTATCAAAGGCAAATGGGATAAAAACGAACCCGTTCTGGTAAGGGTACATTCATCATGCATGACCGGTGATATTTTCGGTTCGTACCGTTGCGACTGCGGGCCACAATTGCACGAAGCCATGAGGCTGATCGAAAAAGAAGGAAAGGGCGCCATTGTTTACCTGAACCAGGAAGGCAGGGGCATAGGGCTATTTAACAAAATTAAGGCCTACAAACTGCAGGAGGAAGGGCGCGACACTGTTCAGGCAAATATTGACCTTGGTTTCAGGGAAGATGAAAGGGATTACGGTGTAGGTGCCAGCATCCTCAGGGAACTCGGGCTCGGGAAAATAAGGCTTATTACCAACAACCCCGTTAAAAGGGCCGGCCTGGAAGGTTATGGCCTGGAGATTGTTGAGAATATCTCGCTTGAAATACCTCCTAACGAACATAATTTATTCTACCTGAAAACTAAAAAGAATAAAATGGGCCATCTGCTTGACCTGCTCGACGACTCTGATTTTAAACCTGAAAACGATTCGTGATATGGAGAATAAAGATTTACGGATTGTATTTATGGGCACCCCGGAATTTGCTGTGGAATCTTTAAAGGCACTTCTTGATTCGGGGAAAAATGTGATATGCGTAGTCACTGCCCCCGACAAGCCCGCCGGCAGGGGTAAGCAAATTCATTCATCCCCGGTAAAGGATTTCGCGCTATTGAACCATCTACCGGTATTACAACCTGCAAATCTTAAAGACCCGGATTTTATCAGTTCACTTACCTCATATCAACCCGACCTCAGCGTGGTAGTAGCCTTCAGGATGTTACCCGAAATAGTTTGGGCACTGCCCCGGATGGGTACTTTCAATCTTCATGCCTCTCTTTTACCCAACTACAGGGGGGCTGCACCCATTAACTGGGCAGTGATCAATGGAGAAAAAGAAACAGGTGTCACAACCTTCCTGATTGACCACGAGATTGACACGGGTAAGATTTTACTGCAAGCTAAAACACACATAGCTGAAAAAGAAACAGCCGGTGACCTGCATGACAGGTTAATGGTTATGGGAGCAGAACTGGTGGTTAAAACTGTTGGAATGATGGCATTGGGTAAAATTGAAGCTATAGAACAGACAAACTTTCAAACAGGCAGGGTGATAAAACCTGCCCCAAAAATCTTTAAAGATAATTGCAGGATCAACTGGGAAGAGCCTGTTGAACAGGTATATAATTTCATAAGGGGATTAAGCCCCTACCCTGCTGCATTCACCGAACTCTTTTCAAAATCTGAAAAACACATGGTTAAGATCTTTCAGGCAGGCAAAATAAAAATAAAACACCAGGTTTCCCCCGGCACACTTGAGACCGACGGGAAAAATTTATTAAGAATTGCTGCCAAAGGAGGCTATATTGATGTAAAAAGCCTGCAGCTTGCCGGTAAAAAAAGGCTTCAAATTGATGAATTCCTGAGAGGTTTTCTTCATATAGAATCCTTTAAAGCTTTGTAATCAAAGTTTATCCATTCAGCAAATATCTATTCCGGATCAAATTCAAACTGCATTTCTTCCTGCTCTTCAACAGGCGTTTCGGGTTTGGGAATTGTCCCTGTATTTTTGCCTTTAATCCTTCCCCTTAATGCCAGTTTTGTGCCAGGTTTTGGCTCTGTTCCTACTGATATCATATTGCGGGCATAAAGTTTGTCTAACCTGATGGCATATTTCTGTGAAATAGAATACATTGTTTCTCCTTCAGCCACGATATGCATGGTTTTGGTAGCATCTGAATTAACACGTTTGGGTTGTATATAAACTACCTGACCTTCTTTAATTTCAAAGTCCTGGGCCAGTTCGTTATACTTTGCCAGTTGCCACGGCAGCATTTCAAGTTCGCGGGTAAGGTCTGCATAAGTATCCCCGGCCCTGGCAACAATATATTTCACCCTGTTGTTTTCAAGAACCTGGCGCGATGACCCGGTATGGCCTAAATCCTTCTTTCTTTCAGGCTTTTTGGCAAGCATATCTTTTGCGTCGGGGATGTCTACTCCTTCATCGAGCAAATAGAGCTGGTTTTCTTCAATTATTCTTATCAGGGCCTCGGCATAAGTGGGACTGGTAGCATATCCTGCTTTTTTAAGTCCCCTTGCCCATCCTTTATAATCTGTTGCAGGAATTTCAAAAAGAGCGGCATACCTTGACTTGGAAGTAAGAAAGGCAGAATGGTCCTGGTAAGACTCCTCAACCGAGTTGTATTTTCTGAAACATTCACGCCTGGCATCATCATCGTGCCTCATTTTTTTTCCGTTCCAGTCGTGACATTTAATGCCAAAATGATTGTTGGCTTTTACTGCGAGCCGGCTGTTGCCATTGCCCGATTCAAGCAGTCCCTGTGCCATGGTTATGCTGGCAGGTATTCCTGTACGTTCCATTTCTTGTATGGCCAGATGTTTGTATTTCAAAATATAATCTTCTCGTGTAAGTGTGCCAGTTTGCCCGGCAAGCGAAAAGGCAATACATGCCAATAATAAAACCAATGTCGTTTTCCTGCTTGTCTTCATTCGTTATCTTTTACCACAAAAATAACTCAGTCAGCATAAAAAATATTGTTTATAAAAGAGGGGGTTATCAACAATTTGCAGCCGGCAAAGGTTTTTGACTGGGATTTGATGGTATAAGCCTGGGATTTTCAAACCTGGGTTGCCTCAAAATATTGCCATAATTTATCCCCGGAAGGGACAGGGGCAATAATTTTCAAAGGTTCGTTCTTCACAGGATGGATGAATTCTATACGCCTGGCATGCAGTGAAATACCCCCGTTGTCGTTCGACCGCGGGTAACCATATTTCAGGTCTCCACGTATCGGGCAGTTCATTGATGCAAGTTGCGCCCTTATCTGGTGGTGCCTTCCGGTTTTAAGGTCAACCTCGAGAAGGTAGTACATATCTGATTTCGCAAGCAATCTGTATTCTAAAATAGCTTCTTTTGAGTTTGTTCCGGGAGTATCATAACAATATGACTTATTTTGCTTTTCATTTCTGAGAAGGTAATGGTGCAACGTGCCCGACTCCTTCTCAGGCTTATTTTTAACTATTGCCCAATAAGCTTTTTTAACTTCCCCCATGCTGAACATTTTGTTAAGGCGGGCAAGGGCCTTGGAAGTTTTGGCAAAAAGCACCACCCCGCTTACCGGCCTGTCAATGCGGTGTGCAACACCAATAAAAACATTTCCCGGCTTTGCATATTTTTCTTTCAGATATAATTTTAGTTGGGCATCAAGGGCTATATCACCGGTTTTGTCGCCTTGTACAAGGTCGCTGCTACCCTTGTTCACCGCAATAATGTGGTTATCTTCAAAAAGAATATTCATACCGTTTGAGGAATTGATTGACAGATAAAATGGCAGACAATCCTTTAGATAAAATTAACTATGCAAATATCAATTTCGGTTAATTAAGCTGATTATTTTATATCCTCTCCCCTGTCTGACGTCAGGCAGGCTGTACCCCCTCCCGGAGAGGGATGTAAATGGTCTTAATTAAACGACATTGATGCTAAAATCTTAATATTGTTCCTTTTCACTTGGAAAATCACCCCTTTTGATGTCGCTGACATAATTCTCCACAGCCCCTTTAATCTCTGCATAAAGATTATGGTATCTTCTTAAAAAACGGGGAGAAAACTCCTGCGTGATCCCCAGCATATCATGAATTACAAGCACCTGGCCATCAACATACCTGCCTGCCCCGATGCCGATAACAGGTATTTTTAACCCAGATGCCACTTTCTTTCCTAGCAGGGCGGGAACCTTCTCCAGCACGATGCTGAAACATCCTGTTTCTTCGAGGATTTGGGCATCTTCAATAAGCTTTTCGGCTTCAGCCTTTTCTTTGGCCCTCACCACATAGGTCCCGAACTTATGTATTGATTGCGGGGTAAGCCCCAGGTGGCCCATTACAGGTATCCCGGCTGAAAGGATGCGTTCCACAGATTCACGTATCTCTTTGCCTCCCTCGAGTTTAACGGCACCAGCGCCTGTTTCTTTCATGATTTTAATGGCAGAATTAAGAGCTTCTTTGGAGTTGCCCTGATAAGTGCCAAATGGCAGGTCAACAACCACAAGTGCCCTTTTAACAGCACGTACCACCGAAGCTGCATGATAAATCATCTCATTCAGTGTTATCGGAAGTGTGGTCTCATAACCGGCCATGACATTTGAAGCGGAGTCGCCTACCAGTATTACATCAATGCCTGAATTGTCAATAATCCGGGCAAGCGAATAATCATAGGCTGTGAGCATAGAAATCTTCTCTCCGTGCAACTTCATGTTTTGCAGGACATGAGTGGTAATTTTAGCAGGTTTTTCCTTTAATGAGTCTGGCATATAGCGTAATTTATAATCCTGATGCAAAGTTTACAAAAATAAAATTAATAATAAACTGCCTTTTTGTCATAATAACATGTCAATTGATACAGAAAAAACTCATCTGCTATGGCAAATATGACAAAAAATAAAAGTGGCACAATCATTGAAAAAAGAGTCTAAATAAAAGTAAAAACTGAAATTAAAAAAATATTCAAGCATGGGTAAAATTATCGGAATAGATTTAGGCACAACGAATTCCTGCGTATCTGTAATGGAAGGGAATGAACCTGTTGTAATACCTAACAGCGAAGGAAAGAGGACCACACCTTCTGTCGTGGCATTTGTAGAAAACGGTGAACGCAAAGTAGGTGACCCTGCCAAGAGACAGGCCATCACCAATCCCCAAAAAACAATTTTTTCTATCAAACGCTTCATGGGAGAAACATTCGACAAGGTTCAAAAAGAAATTAAGAGGGTTCCCTACAAAGTGGTAAAAGGTGACAACAACACACCCAGGGTGGAAATTGACGACAGAAAATACACCCCGCAGGAAATTTCAGCCATGGTACTGCAGAAAATGAAAAAAACTGCCGAAGATTACCTTGGCCAGGAGGTAACCGATGCAGTAATAACCGTTCCTGCATATTTCAGCGATTCGCAGAGACAGGCCACCAAAGAAGCCGGAGAAATCGCGGGGCTGAAAGTCCGCAGGATTATCAACGAACCTACGGCTGCCTCACTTGCTTATGGTCTTGACAAGAAAAACAAAGACCTGAAAATCGCTGTATTCGACCTTGGCGGCGGTACGTTTGATATTTCAATCCTCGAACTTGGCGACGGTGTATTTGAAGTGAAATCTACCAATGGCGACACCCACCTTGGCGGTGACGACTTCGACCATATGATCATTGACTGGCTGGCCGAAGAGTTCCTCAAAGATGAAGGAGTTGACCTGAGAAAAGACCCCATGGCCATGCAGCGTTTGAAAGAAGCTGCCGAAAAAGCCAAGATCGAATTGTCAAGTTCATCAACCACCGAAATTAACCTTCCGTACATTATGCCAGTGGACGGTATTCCCAAGCACCTTGTAAAAAGTCTTACCAGGGCTAAATTTGAAAGCCTTTGCGATTCACTTATACAAGCTACCATGGAACCTTGCCGTAAGGCATTGAAAGATGCAGGTTTAAATACCT
>JAFGPL010000105.1 GCA_016936215.1 Bacteroidales bacterium | reverse complement strand
GATAATTATTAAAAGATTGAATGCAATGATACTAATTTTTGGCCGATCTTTAAAACCACCGACCAATAGGTCGGTTTAGTTCAACAATGGTATAGTGCATGCGGGTTTCATCGGTTTTCAAAGGTTTGTGGCTCGTAAAAAAAGTCGGTGTAAACCTGCCTGCACTGCAGTTCCGGCAGGCAGGCTGATAGGAAATCGCCTCGTAATCTCGCACGACACCATACCGCCAACGTTTAGCGTGCATTAAACTACGAACACATGATAAAAAAGACACTAACAACACTAATAATTCTAATTGTATTAAATTCATACGGACAAGATGATAAAAACCAATTTATCGGATTGAATATTTTACAATTACCAACTTCAACAATAAATTTAAATTATTCGATTGATTATAATCCGTTCCTGACACCAATAGTTGATATTGGATATGCGTTTAATTACAATGATAAATACGATTTGATTGGCTATTATTTAACAACCCACAATGACACATATGATGGTTACACAATTGATAAACAATCAGGTGGATATGTTAGAATTGGTGGATTTTTTAATTTACGAAAAAACTTTGAAAAACAAAATTTCTTTCATCTGGGATTATTTATGACAAATTCTATTGTTTATGAGAAAGGATTGTATTTATCGCCGATTGATTCAAGACCATATTCTTATGCAGACAAGATAGAACATACAGTCCATTTATTAGGATTAAGCACATCACTTGGATACGAATTTAAGATAACGAACAGATTGAAAACAAATATTGATTTTCAACTATCATTTCCGACTGACAAATATTTAGATTTATATAGTTATACGAATTTTATTCCAGGTATGGGATATAAAGGTTCATTGGACAAATGGTTTCCTATGTTGATATTAAATTTAAAGTATAGAATATGAATATTTTACGCACGCTAACAATATAGGATTTAAGGCACAGTTGAGCCAAAAAAAGAGGCAGTGAGTTGGAGAACCTACTGCCTCAATAAAAGGTTTGTGAGTTTGAGTACCTGCTCAATTGTGTTTTATTCCGATAAAGCCACAGAAAGCTGCGTGCTTCGGGCCGCGAGTCGTAAGTAACCAGCAACCTCTTATTCCTTTGCGCTAATTCGATTTTGCCCTGCGCAACTTTGCGTAATAGCACTAAAGGTCTTAGGCCTAATGACAATTACCTTTATCTTCTTTCCATTTTTCCGTCTACTCATCTTCTCTCCCTCCTCTTAAGCCTAAAGCCTAACCCCCTTCTTCCCCTCAGTCTCAGCCTTCACCACCCTTACCTCTCACCTCTTTTCTATTCTCAACCCGTTAAAAACTTTCCCGCCAAATAGCTTTGACTTCTTACAGTTATTATACTAAATTACACTGTTTTTTCATGCAGCAACACATTGTTTTACAAAAAAAAAACTGAAAAAACCTCTGAAACAAGACTTCAATCAATGCTATACGCATAAAAGAAACAGACTTAGAAATTGTTTTGCTTTTTGAAACACCAATTGATATATTTGAAGTACCAAACCAATTTGCATTTGTGGCTTTAATTTAGAAACAATTAAATTTTTATGAAATGAAAAGGACCTGTTTTCTGATTATTTACCCGTTCATATTGGCTGTAGTTTATTTAACGCTTTTAATCAGTTGTGACAAAGACGATGACAGCAACAATGAAAATAACAACGATAACGATTGGAATCTTGAGATGATTTTACCGGTCGGGTCTACCGGGAATTCTCCTGACGTTGTAATAGACAACTTAGGCCAACCACATATCAGTTTTCTTGATACTGATGACGGATATGTAAAATACGCTCATAAAAGTGGCACTTCATGGAATATTGAGAATGTTGGTTATTATGGTACAAGTACAAGAGGGGCAGGCTTAAATTCCATAGATATTGATGCTGGAAACCATCCACACATATCGTATTACGATTTTAACAACAGCGAATTAAAATATGCCTGTAAGAATTCAGAGAGCTGGACAACTATAACTATCCCGATGCCAAAAGATCCTTTAGATATCAGCGGTGACACTTACTACTCTCATACTAATGAAAATTCTATTATTGTAGATAAAAATGCCGGTGTTACCCATATTTCTTTTTTAATGTGGGGTAACTATTCGGGATATTCTTTAGGATATTGGAATTCTGATTTGGATCACTCTCTTATAGTTGACGGTTCCGATGGAAGACAAAATGCTATAGCTCTTGACAATAATGGTAATCCGGGTATAAGTTATTATAATAATACAACAAATAGTATAAATTATGCCGGTTGGAATGGGAGTTCTTTTGATATTGAGGTCATATCTTCTATGAACACTATTAATTGGGAATTTCAATTGACTTCTCTGGCATATGATTCGGATAATCATCCGCACATTGCATTTTATGGAGCAGAAAATGATGGAGGTGATATTTATAAATATGCATATAAGAAATCACCAACATGGACGATTATTTCAACTGATTATACATCAGGTTACCCTTCCGTTGCATTATGTTTAGATTCCGGTGGAAAGCCACATATTGCTTTACAGGCATCTATGGGCAGTATGAAATATAACCTTGTTCATACATATTACAACGGAAGTACGTGGGAAAATACAAAAGTTGACGAAAATACTACAGATATAGATAATTGCTCAATAACATGTAATAATGATATTGTTGCAATAGTTTATGAAACAGATGAAGGAGCAATGAAATATGCAACAAAATCACTGAATAAATAGTATTACAGCCACAATTCTAATGAATTACTATACACGATATCGTATATTGCTGCTGGTCTTTTTTTCATTATGCTTTGCCATGCTTTTCAAGAATTGGTTATTGTAAGTTGACAAGTTAGCGTTCAGAACGACGTCACTTTTCATTTCATCAAACCTTCCATTACCATCCGGTAATTCTGCACGGCCATTGTAGCTGTTGGCAATGTAGCCGGGTGTTCTTGTGACGAAACCCGGAACTCTTTTATCCTTTATCTTTTTTCTTTTTTCTTTTCTCTCTCCCTAAAGGCCTAACGCCTAACCCCCAAATGAACCCCTCACGTCTGACAGGTAATCCGCAAAAAAAAAATTAAAAAAAAGTAGGGTACAAAAAAGTTCGTGCGGTTAAAGGTTAAAGAACAAGCAAAAAGTATTTCACAATACAGATATGCTTTAACAAAATGTCTAATTAAAATTTAATAACAATGAAAAAATTAGCAATTAAAATGATCGTTGGTGCAATGGCGTTTTTCCTTATATCGGGAACGACATTTGCACAGGAAGCCACCACTGGTACCAAGGCACAGGAACAGAAAAAGAACTTGGTGAAAGAGCAAAATGCAGTGAAAGACCAGGCCCGGGTGCAGGAGCAGAACAGGGCACAGGAACAGGTTGCAGCCGGAGAACAGGTACAGGCTAAAGAACAGGCTGGCGAACAGGTTCAAACCCAGGCCAAAGAGCAGGCAGCAGTTAAGGAGCAGGAAAAACTGCAGGCACAGAACAGGGAGAGGTTCCGTGAGTCGCTAACTGCCGAACAAAAAGAAATCCTTGAAAACAAAGAAATGACAAGGAATGAAAAAAGGAAGGCGTTCAGGGAATCCCTCAACGAACAGCAGAAAACCATGCTGCGCGAACAACAGGAACTGCGTAAACAACAACGCATGGAGCTTCGCAACTCCACATGCGAAGAACAACAGCAGCAAATGAAGCAAACCCGTGAAAACACCCGGACAAATACCGGAAAACACGGTGGGAGATAATTTGAAGTGAGTTGAATATTGAACAGGGAATGATGATTTTTGAATTTTAAAACACTTAGACAATCGTTGTTCCTTGTTCGATATTCAAAAATAAAGTCTTATAAAAACAGAAAAAAATGAAACGCGTTACTTCCATCTTACTTTTTTTGGCAGCCTTTCTTCAGGCCTGGCCCCAGGCCGATCATCTCGATTCGCTGATCAATGATGTGCTTGGTGTTGACAAAGAACTGATGAGGCTTATTGACCCCCCGTCTTCCTATTGCTATGTTTACAGCGGGATCAATAGCGATACCAGGACTTTTTATGCCGGCAGGGAAATTGGTGAAAATATGGTAAGTATGAACGGGAGCGCGTACCTCCTGCACTCCAAAGGCTTTTATGCAGGATTATCAGGGATGTGGTACAGTCAGCCAATACCCGGCTACAGCAACACAATCGTTTCTGCAGGACTCTACAAAACCTTAAATAAGAAAAAAAGCCTCTCCTTCAGGGCCTCGTACAACAGGTATTTTTACAGTAACGATACCACCAGCCAGGTTTTCAGTAATTCTTTAGGTACAGGGCTTACCTTGAAAAACAGTTGGATCGGTTCAAGGCTCTCAGTAAATTTTCTTTTCGGAGAGGATTTTGGCTTTAATTTCACTCCCAACATATTCTCACGCATCACTGTAGTAAGGTTTGGCAACTACAACAAGCTTCAGGTTGAACCGGAAATCTCTTTGTTTTTTGGCTCGGAATATACAGAATATGCAATGGTCGAAAATCTCAGCGGCCAGCAATCCGGGTCGTCTGAAACAAGAATAAAGGAGGTCTACGGCTTGCTCAACACGCAGTTTTATCTGCCCTTGTGCGTCTATCTTGGCGATTTTGACATCGAGCTAGGATATTCGCTGAATATTCCAAGGTCGCAGGATGCGGACATATCCTATCCCGTTACCTCATTTTTTTCTTTTTCATTGGGATATCTCTTACCAATTAACTGATTAAGAAACTTAAATCAATTACAAAAATGAAAAGTCATAATTTTTCATACAGAACAACTTTTCCCGTTTTTCTGATGGTGCTATTGGCCATACCGGTATTTAGCCAGGCACAATCAGTCAAACGGCAATGCATCTCAAGCTATGGTACAACCGGTAGCATCAATGGTATAATCATCATGCAGTCTGCCGGTCAGCCATACAATACTTATGCTGCATCAGACATTGCAACTGAAATCCTCCCGGGGTTTCAACAACCGGTTGCATACTCTGTTACGGTTACAAGTCCGGGCCTGGCGAAAGGCCTTAACCTGGATATTTTCCCTAATCCTGCTGTAAATTCTGTTACAATACAGAGCGCCGAAGTAATCGAAAAGGCGATATTTGAAGTGACAGACCTTCAGGGCAGGACTATACTTTTTGAAAGGCCCGTAAGGTTTCTTTCCCACCAGCTCGACTGCAGCGGATGGGGAAAGGGTATCTATATCATTGCTGTAAGCTCTGAAGACCAGGGCAGGGCCTCATTTAAATTAACAATCACTAAATAACACGAGATATGAAAAAGATTAGAATTTTATGGATATTATTGGGTTGTTTCGGTCTGATGGCTGAAATACATGCCCAATCGGGAATTACCGTTGAAGCATCGCAGTTGTTTGCTTCATTCAAGTTCACAGATGCTGAGGGGACAAACCTCAACGGCGATTATTCAGGCATCTTTACTGGTGCATACAATGTAAGTTATCGTTTTGTCTCAGAGGGCGGGTTCATGCTCAGCATCGGGGCCGGTATGCGCAAAGCCGGCGCCACAATGGTATATGATGATATGAATTATAACTGGGATTTACAGTATGCCGATGGAAAGCTTGGAATCGGCTATATGTTGAAAAACGATTTTGTGAGCCCTTATCTGAAGGTCTCAGGTTATTATGGTTATTTGTTACGAGGTTTTCAGACCATTAACAATCAGCATTTCGATATTAAGAAGTCCGAAACCATCAATACTTCTGATTTCGGTCTGATTATTACCCCCGGCGTGCAAATTACAGTAACCGATGAAATTTCAACATTCTTTGAATTCAACTACCTGATGGGGCTTAAGAACATCGAAAAGGATGAAAGCCAGGAATCTAAAAATTATGCCTATGGATTAACCTTTGGGTTATTATTCTCATTCTGATAAAATTTAAAAACATAAAAAATAAAGATTATGAAAAAGTTAAATATTTTCTGGTTTATTTTGGCGATATGCCTGACCGGCCTCGATGCATATCCGCAAAATATTGGAGACCTTAACGGTATCTTCTACCAGGCAGTGGCCATTGATGAAGACGGAAAAGAGATCGTTGGGATGGATATTAATGGCAAACCTTTGTACGAAAAGGCTATAGGTGTAAGGTTTACGATCACCAAGGGGTTGAATGGCACAATGCAATGGGAGGAAACACACACTGCTAATACAGATAAGTATGGATTGTTTTCGTTAATAATAGGACAGGGAACACCCACAGGAAATGCAGCGTATGCAAGCCTGCTTGATATACCCTGGATAGATGCCGACCAGTTTCTTAAAGTTGAAATCTCAACAAAAAACGATGGCAATTATATCATGGTCAGCAATCAGCAGTTTATGACTGTACCCTATTCGTTTTACACAGACGATATTGCAGATGATGCCATTACTACCGCGAAAATACTGAATGAAGAAATACTGGCCGAGGACATTGCCATCGGGGCAGTGACATCTTCAGAAATTCTCGATGAAACCGTATTGGCGGAGGATATTTCCACCGGTGCTGTTACAACCTCCGAAATACTTGATGAGACCATATTGGCAGGTGATATTGCCTCAGGGGCAGTAACTTCTTCCGAAATACTTGATGAGACTATTCTGTCTGAAGATATTGCTTCCGGCGCTGTAACCTCATCCGAAGTAATGGATGGCACTATAGCAAACAGCGATATTGCAGACAGCACCATTGACCTTACAAGCAAAGTTACGGGGGTGCTTCCGCTTGAAAACGGCGGTCTTGGCAATTCTTCTTTTACCGATGGTAACATCCTGGTTGGGAACGGAACAAACCCGATTGCTTCAAAAATACTGGTAAGCAGGGATTCAAGCCTTCTGATTACACAGACGGCAGACTCAATTATCCTGCAGACTCAATTTGCAGCCCAGGAGGTGACCAGCGACCCTGCCGGTACATTTAACATACCGAACCTGCCTACCGGTGATACATATGTTTCAAATGCGATCAATTACCAGGGTGTTGATTTCGGCGATATTATTCTTGGATCAATTGATGTTGACCTGAAAGGTTGCATGCTTACTGCCTATGTATCACAGCCAAATGTTATAAGAGTGGCTATTTACAATGGTACCGGTTCAATAGTAAATTTTGGGCTGGATGTTAGCCTGAGGGTGTATGTAGTGAAGTAAAACGCAAAAATTATCAGATTATTCACAATCTGATATGCCTTGGAATTTAATGAAAAAGAGGCTGTGTAAATAGTCAGTTATTTTGAAACCGTCATTGCGAACGAAGTGAAGCAATATCCTGAATAGTAGGAGATTGCTTCGGTCGTTTCTCGCTTGTAATGACGTTACTTTTTGACTTTATACACAACCTCTTTAATTCTTATTCTGCCTTTAGTTTTTTTACTGTAAAATATTAATGAACTATAGCTTTTTCTATCCTTTTATCCCTTCTTCTTCCCTGTATTAATCCCAAACGGTAAATACAGCGGGCAAAACCCAATAAAGCTTGTAAGTATAAATATTCCTGCAACGATCAGCAACACGATTGCGAGCGTTCCTGATATTACATTGGTAAAATAAAGAATAGCAATCACAATGGCTATCAGTATCCTGACCGCCTTGTCAATAGTTCCCATGTTTTTCTTCATAATGGTAGTGTTTAATTGTTTTTATAAAAACCTTGTATTATAACCCCGATAAAACCTGCATTATCTGCGGCTTGGTGTGCACACCTGCCTGCTTGTATTTTAGTTCACCGTCCCTGAAGACCATAAGTGTAGGTACTCCCTGTATACTATACCGTCCGGCAATTTCAGGATTTTGGTCTACATCAACCTTAATTATTCTTACTTTATCGCCCATTTCAGATGCTATCTCCTTTAAAATAGGCGACTGCACCTTGCAGGGGCCGCACCACAGAGCATGAAAATCAATCAGCACCGGCCGCTGGTCGTTGATGATGGCATCGAAACTACCCTTCATATTATCTTTCAGATTGCTTCGGTTTCAACAATTTTTGCCAATAGGTCGGCATAGGGCAGAATGAGGTATTTTTTACCTTCAAATTCCACTTCTGTCCCGCTGAACGATTTGAACAAAACAGTGTCGCCCGGCGACACTTCTGCGTTTTCAATAGCGCTCATCCACACAAGTTTGGCAAACTTAGGCTTCTCCCTGGCGCTGTCGGGGATGATAATTCCTGATCTCGTACGCTGCTCAGCTCCTGTCTCGCTGATATCTAATACTACATGTTGATTGACTGGTAATAACTCTTTCATAGATTACTTTTTTATATAAAATTAAACTATTTGTTATTGAATTTCAAGCAATTCTTTTAGCCTTGTCTGGTTAAAGCCTACCACAAGCTGTCCGTTGATATCAGTTTGCGGAACGCCTTGCTGACCGCTCCTGCGGACAAGTTCCTGTGCTGCTTTTTCATCACGCGATACATCTACGTCGGTGTAAGGTATGCCGTTCTTTCTCAGCCACGATTTCAGGGTGTTGCACCAACTGCAGGTGGGCGCGGAATATACGGTAACCCTTTTGGGGGCTTTACCTTCGGCCTTCATCCTGGCCTGGTACACTGCGCTATCCATCAAAGCTTTGTAATATGAACTGGTCTGACAACCCTGAATGGTATTCCTGAATTCACCATTTTCAAATATCAGTAGCGAAGGCACACTTGTTACACCATACTTCGGGTGGATATCGCGTACAGTGCTCACGTCGGCGCTGAAAACAGGCACCGGGGTTTCGCTCTTCGATGCAGACTCGAGGCTTTGTAAAGCACACCGGCTTAGTTCGCTGTCAGATTTATAAAGCAACAGGAAAGTCTTATCGCTGTTGTTTGATTTATTTATAAAATCATCGTATGAAACTACTTTTTCCATAAAACTCAGTTTACGTTTTTTATTGCCTTTAAAAGAAAATCTTTGTTTTTAACACCGATAAACCGCTCTTTTTCAACGCCATTTTTAAAAAGTATCATGGTAGGTATGCTGCGTATTTTATATTTCTGCGCGAGCGCCTGGTACTTTTCTATGTTTAGTTTCCCTATTTGCGCTTTCCCGTTAAGTTCACCTGCAATCTCGTTCAATACCGGGGCCATCATCCTGCATGGGGCACACCATGCAGCCCAGAAATCCACAAGAATGGTTTTGTTTTTTACCTGGTGGCTGAAATTTTTATCGTTAAGTGTTACAATTTTCTCATGATCTGCTACAAGGGGAATGTTTTTCATTTTCATCCTCGTAAGAAAAATCATTACCGCAAAGATAATAAATACGGCAACGATTATGATTAAAACTACCTGCATATCAGACAGAGATTAAATTTTTTTGTTTTACTTTCAGTTCATTAAGGTAACCTGCTGCTGCAAGCGCTGCTATGGTGCCATCGCCCACGGCAGTTGTAACCTGCCTGAAGCGTTTGGCAATACTGTCGCCGGCTGCGTAAACACCCTCAATATTTGCAGACATATCGGCCTTAACAACTATTTCGCCCCATTTGTTGAGTTCCACCTTGCCCCTCAGAAATTCGGTGTTGGGGACATAACCGATAAATATAAAGGCGCCGTCGGTTTTCATGTTGAAGTTTTTGCCTGTCTTAAGATTTATAATGTTCACGCTTTCGAGGTTTTCGCTGCCATGAAATGCAGAGATGGACGACTCCATGATAAAGCTGATCTTCGGGTTTGAACGCGCTTCTTCAACAGCATGTTCAAATGCCTGAAAATGGTCGAACTGATGTATGATGGTAACTTTAGTGGCATATTTTGTAAGTGACACAGCTTCTTCAAGGGCTGAATTGCCGCCCCCAACCACTACGATCTCTTTCCCTGTGAAAAAGTCACCATCGCAGGTGGCACAATATGAGATTCCTTTACCTTTAAAAACATCTTCTCCTGTAACGCCCAATGCACGTGGCCTGCCCCCGGGAGTTAAAATAACGGCATTGGCCGTGTAAATGTTCCCGTCTGCAAGTGTTACGCTTTTAAGCTCTTCCTGCAGTTCAATATGATTGATCCTTACATTTGACCTGATAGCACAACCGAAAGATAAGGCCTGCTTACGCATAATTGTTGCAAGCTGGTAACCACTTATACTTTCAACCCCCGGGTAGTTGGCAATTTCGTGGGTAAGAATCATTTGCCCGCCTGCCATGCCCTGGTCAATAATTAGTGTTTTAAAACGGGCACGAGAAAGGTAGATGCCTGCCGTAAGTCCGGCAGGCCCTGCCCCCACAACAATGACATCGTAATGAGAATTTGTATTAACCATATTATGCATTTACTGTTACTGAAAATTCTTTATTGAGTATGGCAGTGATCTGCTCCCTGCTCTGGATGCTTGATGTAGCCCTTATCACTTTGCCGTTCTTATAATAGATAGTAAACGGGATGCCCATAAAACCTCTTACTTCTGGAAGGTTCCTGATAACGTGTGCTTCGGGGTTGTCAAATTCCATATCATAAAACTTTACGTGGGGAAATTCTGCCTCCAGTTCTTCGGCTATTCCATAAACCGGGATACACATGGGACCCATACGTCCGCATATTACCATTACATTTTCGTTTTCACTGATTATTTTTGCATGGTTGGCTGCTGTTTCGATGTGTTTTAAATTTGTGTACAACATGGCTTTTATTGTTTAATTATTTTGATACAAAATTAGCCTGCCTGTTTGATATGATAAAACAGTTTGCACACGGGAGCGCCAATTGTCCAGTTGATTTAGGACAGGTTTTTTATTGAATTAAATTAACTTTGCCCACTTATTTACTTTCAAAAGATAATGAAGACCATATTAGAAACCGATAAAGATTTTATTTGTGACATTAACGCCCCGTGTTTTCAAATGCTTTCGGCAGAAGAGGCCGAACTGGTAAAGGCCAGCAAAACACAGGTTTTGTTCCGAAAAAGCGAGAACCTTACCAAGCAGGGCGCCTTTGCCTCGTATGTATTGTTTGTAATAAGCGGTCTTGCAAAACAGTATATTGAAGGGGATGGCACCAAGAATTTTAACCTCGGCATTGTTAAACCGGGTGAATTCGTGGGATTGTCTGCCGTGTTTTCCAAAAACACCTTTTCCTGTTCAGCCGTCGCACTCACCGATTGCCAGGTTTATCTAATAGAAAAGGCGGCCATTTCAAGAATTGTCCAGCAAAACGGGCAGTTCAGCTTTAATATGATAAAAAGATACTGCGAGCAAAACGGCAACCTGCTCGAATTGCTTCGAAATATTTTGTATAAGCAGATGAACGGGCGTATGGCCGATGCCCTGCTCTATCTTAACGGACTCAGAAAGGAATATCCCGATATTTTTCAAATGCTGTCGAGGAAAGACATTGGCGATTTTGCAGGCATTTCGACCGAAAGCGCTGTAAAACTTTTAAAGACATTTGAAAAAGACGGTTTGATAAACCTAAAAGAAAAAGACATTGAACTGGTAAGAGTTGATATGCTTCAGGAAATTAGCAGGCGTGGGTGAAGCATTTGCCAAAAATGTTAAAGTACTCAAGTTATCCATTCTGCCCGTTTCTTATTATTTTTACATCTTCTCTATAAAAAGATAAATGATTTATCCTTCAAATTTTGAAAACAAGATAGGTTTCGACCGGATAAGGGAGATGCTGAAGGAAAACTGCCTTTGTACCTTGGGCACAGGTTATGTTGAAGCTATGCGCATGAGCAACTCGTTCGAAACCATCAGCCGTTTGTTAGGTGAAACTGATGAGTTTATGAATATTTGCAGGTTTGAGGACAATTTTCCGACAGACAATTATATAGATGTCAGCGCCAGCCTGAAAAAAGCAAAGGTTGAAGGGACCTTTCTTGAAATTGAAGAAGTGTTCATGCTCAAAAAGTCGCTTGAAGCTGTTAAATCGGTGTTGAGATTTTTCAAAGAATTTGAGGACAAAGAGAAATATCCCGTTCTGAGAGGCCTTGCCGCTAAGGTGGATTTTTTCCCGTTTGTGCTTGAAAAAACCGACAGCATTATAACAAAAACAGGACGGATAAAAGACAACGCCTCAGGTGAGTTACAAAAGATAAGAAAAGAAATCTCGCTGAAGCAGTCTAATGTAAGCAGAAAGCTTGAACATATATTAAAGAGTGCACGACAAAGCGGGGTGGCAGAATCTGATGCAACACTTACCATGCGCAACGGCAGGCTTGTAATTCCGGTTGCAGCGGCCAATAAGCGAAAGATCAGCGGGTTGGTACATGATGAATCGGCCTCGGGAAAGACTGCTTTCATCGAACCTGCCGAGGTGGTTGAACTCAATAACGAAATAAAGGAGCTTGAATATTCCGAGCAGCGGGAAATTATAAAGATACTCACCCTTTTTACCGATGCCATAAGGCCATACATTGATGACCTGGCCCAGGCCTATTCATTTCTCGGGTACATTGATTTTGTAAGGGCCAAAGCCCTTCTCGCACTAAAAATCTCGGCAGTAAAACCCGAATTGCATGATAAATGCGGCTTGCATTGGACCAGGGCTGTTCATCCCTTACTTTATCTTGCCCACAAAAAGGCAAACAAAGAGGTGGTGCCCCTCGATATCAGGCTCGACCATAATAACCGTATACTGTTAATTTCAGGTCCCAATGCAGGAGGTAAATCGGTATGCCTTAAAACGGTGGGTTTGCTTCAGTATATGGTGCAATGCGGCATGCCAGTTCCCATGGACGTTGATTCCACCGTGGGGGTCTTCTCAAATATTTTTATTGATATAGGCGATGAACAGTCGCTCGAAAACGATCTCAGCACATACAGTTCACATCTGCTTAACATGAAATATTTTGTTAAAAATGCTGATGATAAAACCCTTGTGCTGATAGACGAATTTGGTTCGGGCACCGAGCCCATGCTTGGCGGGGCCATTGCCGAAGCTATACTTGAACAACTAAACCAGTCTGAGGTTTACGGAGTTATCACCACCCATTATGCAAACCTCAAACATTATGCTTCTTCCACAAAAGGCATCATCAACGGGGCCATGCTTTTTGATACCGGGCGGATAAGGCCGCTTTTCAGGCTTGAGACAGGTAAACCGGGCAGCTCTTTCGCCATTGATATTGCCCGTAAGATCGGCTTGCCGGAGGAAATACTTAAAACTGCATCCGACAGGGTAGGGCAGGAGCATATACAATTTGACAAGAACCTGCGGGAAATCATCAGGGATAAGCGATATTGGGAAGAAAAGCGCGATAGGATAAGGATTGCAGAGAAAAAGCTGCAGCAGTTGATAGACCAGTATGCCGAGGAATTGAAAAATACCAAAAAACAACAAAAAGAGATCCTCGGGCAGGCAAAGCAAAAGGCAGAAGACATGCTGGCTGGTGTTAACAGGGAGATCGAAAATACCATCAGGATTATAAAGGAGAGCCAGGCTGACAAAGAAAAAACCCGTCATGCACGCCGGAAAATAGAATTGCTGAAAAACAACATTGAAATCCAGCAGGCTAGCGGGAATGCGCTGCTTGAAGAAAAAATCTCAAAAGCAGAAAAGCTTCTCAGGAAATACGGCAAAGAAGAACAACCTGCAGAAAGAAAAAAACTTAAAGAGGAAAGCAAAATCAAAACCGGGGACAAGGTAAGGCTGGTGAACCAGGAGGCTGTCGGCGAGGTGCTTGATATCAATGGCGACAGCATTATGGTGGCATTCGGCAACATGATCACCACCGTAAAGGAGGTACGGTTGCTTAAGGTAGGCGGGCCCGAAACCAAAAAAAGCCCTTCGGGCGCTTCAAATTCTACCTTCGGTTATAATCTTTCAGAGCGGAGGCTCACCTTTAAGCCCGAAATTGACATACGCGGCAAACGTGCAGAAGAGGCCATAGATATCGTGAAAAAACTCGTTGATGAGGCGGTAATGGTCTCTGTATCTAAATTGCATATTCTGCATGGTAAGGGAAATGGGATACTCAAACAGGTTATCCGTGAATATCTTCAGTCAATGGATATTGTAAAAAGCTGCCGTGATGAACAGGTTGAATTCGGCGGAGCAGGCATCACCATTGTGGAACTTGATTTATGATATCGGTAAAAAGCCCTAACAAACACTTTCGAACATCAACCGGGTAATAAGCAATAGGTTGAAAGAAAACGGATGGACATTTCGGGTTAGAAATACACATTCAAAAACAGCGCGGGGGTGAAAGGCACAGCCTCTGAATAAAGGCTTACAGGAGTGGTTTCATCGGTGACGATGCGGGTGAGGTTAGAATATTTTATATTCTCCCTGTTCAGAATATTCAGCACAGAAATGCCTGCATCGAGGTGTACCTTGCGCGAAAGGAACCGGTATATCAGCGACGCATCGAGCCTGCTGTATGGATATGTGTAGTCTGTTTCCGAAGGTAGTTTTGCAGGGTCGGGAAATCCCGAACCGTAAATATAGCTTGCTGAAAAATGCAGTGACCTGAATTTAAACAAACCTGCCAGTTTAAGCTCATGACGCTGGTCATGCATAGCAGGCAGGTAATCATTACCGGGGAAATAAGGAAAGTATTCCTCTGTTTTGCTCAACGTGTAAGCAACCCAGACCGATTGATTTTTAAACTCCTGTTTTACAAAAAAGTCAAGTCCTTTTGTGCGGGCATCGCCTTCATACATTCTCATTTCCGAATCATCCTGAATAAATCTTACAATTCCGCCGGTATATTTAAGGTATCCTTCAATGGTGGCAGTAAAGTTCTTTCTTGTCAGGGAAAATCCGGCAGTGTAATGTGTGGCGCTTAATACAGGAATGGTTTTTATATCGCATAATGCCCAATGTAACCTTACATTTTTCAGGGTATCGAGGTACATATTTTTGGCGGTAAACTGGTTATAAAGACCTGCGGCTGTGTTGAACTTAATATCATTGCTTAATTTACAGGCAATTGAAAGCCTTGGTTGAAAGAATACCCTGTTTTGTGTGAAATGATAATCGGTCCTGAAACCGGGTTTTATAGTAATTCTTTCAGACAATGAAAAATTGTCGAGGACAAACAGATACGGAACCTGCATGGAATAATTATCCTCAGAAGTTATCTGCTGCACCGTCCCCTGTTGCATAAGTGTGGTGTAATAAAGCAATCCGGCCCCTGTATGAAGGGTATGTTTTTGGCTGAGCACGGTTTTGTTCTCCACCCGGCTGTTAACCTCGTTAATTTCATTGTTGTATTGCTCGTTTATGTTGGTGGTATTCTGGTTCCCTGCTCTTCTTTCTGTGATCTGAAGGTTATCGCGTTCGGTTTGAAGCGAAGAATAACTCACGGCTATGCTGCCTGAGTTTTTATTGTTCCAGCGAAGGTTGTAAAATGCAGTACCTCCAAGCTGCAGGTTTTCTTCATTATAATTCAGGGTGATGGTACGTTGAATATTTTCCTGGTTAAAATCCATCGAGAATTTATCCAGTCCGCCATAAAGGCTAAAAAAGTAATTACTTCTGTCACCTGCTCCCGAATATTTCAGGTTTAGGTCACGAAAACCGTAATCGGGGGTGATATAATAGTCTGCCCCACCGCTGTATTTTCCCCTTCCGGTGCCGGCACCGGAGAGCGTTATCGGATCGTACAACTCGTAATAAGTTTGCCGGTATGCCAGCATGAGCGATGATTTATTCCTGAAGGGTACACTTGCCATGCTGTTCAGGGTCATATTATTAATGGTCAACCGGGCTGAGGGCGAAAGGCGGTTACCGTCTGTACCGGTTATATCAACGATTGCCCCGACCCGTTCCCCGTATCCGGCGTCATATCCGCCTTTCATCACTTTTATATCCTTGGCCATAAAGGGATTTACCGCCCCGATATTATCATTGAAATTCTTCATGCCAAAAAGGGTAAATCCGTCGAAGATCACCTGGCTGTGGCCTTCATAACTTCCCCATACAATAAGGTCGGATGTTTGTTCTCCGGCGGCAACAATTCCGGGTTGAAGCCTTAACAGGTTGTAGATGGAATTATCGCCATTTCCCGGCAGAAAATAGGCAATTTTGTGGTTTAGTTTGGATGTACCCGGCGAAATACCTGTCTGGATTGAACGGGCAATCAGTCGGCCTTCAACAATAATTTCCTTAAGGGCGATAACAGATGGGATAAGCCTGAACCTGTAGTTTAAACCTGCAGGGACTATGGTGTCGAGAATATAATAGCCAAGATATGAAATCTGAAGCCTGAAGAGGCTGTCGGTTGAAGAAGTAGTTGAGAAAAATCCCCTGGCATCGGTAATCACCCCTGAATTGTTGACCAATACGGATGAAAAAGGCAGTGTCTCAAGACTGGTCTTGTCAACGACAGTCCCGGATATGTTGTAAAACATGGGTTCAATGATAATTTCCTTTTTATAAATAATGAAAACCCCGTTGCTGAAATCGTATGTCAAAGGAAATCCTTTAATCAGAAAATCAATTGCCTGTGTGGCCGAACCAAAGGTTTTATCAATGGTTACCCGGTAATGCGACAGTTCTTTGTCGTCAAACGAAAACATCATTCCGTAATCATCCCTGAGAGAAATCAATATTTTGTTCAGGGGTTCGTTGTTGTGCCTTAAAATAATTTGCTGGGCAGCCATTTCAGGTGTCAGGATAATGAAAATAAAGAATACAGTCAATATCCTGAAAAATTTATTCTTCACGTTCAAGGGATATATAGTATTCATTTGTTGAAATACGGTTGTAGCTGAGGTTGAAAGGTTTACAGACAAGGTTAAGTGTTTGTTCAACCGGGCCCTGTTTTAAAAATGTCCCGGTATAATACTTATCAAGCTTATCCTGAATGGTAATCCTGATATTGTATTGCCTGCTTATTTCATCAAAAACCTGTTGCAATGGTGCAGATGTAAAGTTGAACCTGTTTTCCATCCACGATAGTTCACTGGAAGTGTTTATGTTATGCTCTACCTGCAAAAAATTTTCTTTATCAATGTATGCCTTTTGCCCTGCTGAAATAACAGCCCCTTTCTGGCTGATGTTTTCCACAACTTTCACAGTGCCGGTAATACAGGCTACCCTGTAGCTTCTGTTTCTTGAATAAATATTGAAACTGGTACCCAGAACAATAGTCTTTCCCTGGTGTGAGGCAACCTCGAAATATTTACCCTTCTGTACTTCAAAATAAGCCTCACCTTCAAATTTCACCTTGCGTGCGAAATTCCACCAGAAAGGTTTATAAGTTAGGGTTGACTGTGCGTTAAGTTTTACCATTGAGTTATCGGGCAAATTGATTGTACTGTGCCGGCCAGCGGGTACAGTTATGGTTTTGGAGTACAGATACATAAATGAAGTGATGCCAATGAGCAACCCTGCTACTGCTGCAGCCGCGAGGTTAATCCATGGCCTTAAAACGATTTTTTTTGTATCAGGGGTCGTGGTATCAAGGTTTTTCTCCAGCTCCGACCATATCTGTTCTTTGCTTCTTTCCCAGGGAATATGAGAGCCCGAAATTATCTTCCCGGCCGTATTATTCAGGTTGTTGTTTATTTCGATATGTTTGCTTTTCAGCGACATTTATCCCTCCAATGCTTTTTTTAAAAAGGCCAGTGTCTGGCTCATTCTTTTTTCTATTGCTTTAATGCTCAGGTTTAACCTCTCGGCAATTTCATGGTATTTAAGTCCTTCCATTCTCGCCATCAGAAAAACAGTGCGGTGTTTTTCATCCAGTTGCGCAAGTGCTTTGGTATATTTTTGCTGAAGCTCATTGTACTGCATTTGTTCTTCAGGTGAAAAACCCTGCTCTTCGAACTTTATCGAGTTCCGGTAGTTAAGTTCCAGCATCTCCCTTCTATACCTGCTAATAAACATATTACCTGCCATTTTATATAAAAGACCTAATATCCCCTTCGAATCAATAGCCAACTGTTTTTCCCATATCCGCAGAAATACATCCTGTGCCAGATCGGTTGCCTGCTCCTTATCTGCCCCGCGGTATACAAGGTAGCTCCGCACAGAATCAAAATAGGTGTCAAACAGTTTTTTAAACTCTTCTTTTGTCAATTTTGAATTAGCTTTATTGTGAAATGATATTAAATATAAAGTTAATTCATTATTATACCGAACAAAAATTGTTTTACCCTACTTTTTTTAAAATGAATGTGTGAATCTTTTTAATGTGGTAGTATTGTGTCAATCATAAACTGTATTCGACTACCTGCCTGCCTTAGCAGTGCGGCGGGCAGGCGCTCAGAATTACAATACGATAGTCATGCTGAGACCTCGATAGTGCTAAACCACTATTTAATAATTAGTTGACACTTTTGTCAGCCTGAGCGTAGTCGAAGGCTATTCCCGTCGTGTCATTAGCAGCGAAGTCGAAGCATAGTTGATATATTAGTAGAAAAGTATTGATTCAGGCGGATATAATATGAGAAGGTTTTCTGAAAAGTCAGTCATATTGAAACCAACATTGCGAGCAAAGTGAAGCCTGTATGCCAAGCCAGGCAGGCAATCTCAAAATATTTAGGAGATTGCTTCGGTCGTACCTCACTCGCAATGAGGTTTCTTATTGGATTTTTAGGCAGCCTCTTTGATAGTTTTTCACTACTGTCCGACTAAAATATTTTTCAAATTATAAACCCTCTGAAATAAAAAGGTTTAATGATATTACGCCACCTACGGGG
>JAFGPL010000104.1 GCA_016936215.1 Bacteroidales bacterium | reverse complement strand
CCCCGTAGGTGGCGTAATATCATTAAACCTTTTTATTTCAGAGGGTTTATAATTTGAAAAATATTTTAGTCGGACAGTAGTGATAAAGTATGACAAACAATAATTGCCATTATTGTTAAAAGGTATAAAACAATGCTATGACTGAAATGTACCGCGAAAACTTCGGGCAAAATTATTTGCATTTAATGTTTTAAGTTAACCACGTAGTCCTTTTGAATAATATATGGAAAATCATAATCGGTCCTGTATTTGGCAACAATGCTTAACTTTTCTGTCTTGATAACCCCTGGGGGCACATGATATTTAAATAAACAAACACCGCTTCTCGTGGGTTCTTCAATCGTGTTACCGGTCATATAAATTCCGTCTTCGAGCTTACCGGTATAAAAAGTCACCCTGTATGAATTGTTTGAAAGTTTCACTTTTAAAATAAACGTATCGTTTTTTGCAATTTGATTGATTTCTTCAAACCTGATCTCAGGATATTTGCTGATCAGGGTACCTGTTTTTGTATATTCTTTGGTGCCAATTCCGGTGTGTCCGTTCCTGTAAGGGATCTCAGCCATCACTTTTCCGTCTTCAAAATAGAATTTCTGAATACCAGAAAGCTTGCCGTCTTTAAAAGGATTGATGCGAAAGATTTTTCCATTTTCATAAAACCAGGTAGATTCTCCATGCTTAATACCATCTGAGAAAAATATTTGTGAATGAATTTTTCCCGAAGCATAATAATTAACAGTCAACCCGTTTTTTCTGTTATTGGCATAATTTACCTCAGAAAGCAGTTGGCCGTATTTACTGTAATTTTTTGTAATACCATGCCGGTTTTTTCCCTTAACTGAAATTTCACTTTTTAAACGTCCATTATCAAAATACTGTTTGACTATTCTTGTATCGTGTTGTTCTTTCTTACTGGAATCATCCTTTGAACTTTTTTGAAGAGTAGTATCACATCCTGAAAAGAGTAAAATAGTAAATGAAAGGAAATAAATTGTATTCGGTTTCATATCAGTTGAGTGTTATGAATACAAAAATAGTTTTTTTTCAAAGTGATATTATTTTCCTGGGGTGTTAATGATTATAAAAGATACTGTAATAAAAAAAGGAAGGCTGAATTCGGCCTTCCTTTTAAAAACTTTAAAATAATATTTTTAGTCAATCACAACTTTGCTATGGCTAACTTTTCCATCAACTTCCAGTTTAACAAAATATACACCCTGTGAATATTTCGAAGGATCAAATGATGCATGGTTAATGCCTGCAACAGTATTCATTTCGGTTGTTTCAAGTATCTGACCTGTTAAACTAACCAGGGAAACTTTTGCGCTGGCAGAAGTGTTTGAGAAAAAGCGTGCAGTAAGGTCGCTCTTTGCAGGATTTGGATAAACTGTAAGTGCGCTTGCATCTTCTGCTACTGAGCCTTCAACCGAAGTAACCTTGTTAAACAGGTCGGCTATTTGAAAATCATTTAAAACTCCGGTATAAATACGGGCATCATCTATAATACCGATATACCTACGACCACCACCCAGCATCTGACCTAGAAACATGTTTGATAATGCAAAACTGGCAGAGGCGTATGGTTTTTCTACTATTTTAACTCCGTCAATATACAACATGGCAGCAGTGCCTCCCCAAGTAGCAACAATATGATGCCAGGCGTTATCAGCCACTAAAACAGGACTAACTGGGGCAACAGAAGGGTCTTCACCTTTAGTCGGGTCGGAATAAAGAAATGTGTTTGCACCACTACCGAGCAACCAAAACGAAACCTCACCACCTGTCCAGCTAGCACTTGCTTCTTCGAGATGCAGGTGTATTTCATTTTCTGGCCCAAAACCGCTACCGTCAGTATTATCACCAGCTGAAAACAAAGTAAACATGCCAGTTGGTGCATTACATTTTACCCATAATGCTACTGAACCATTGTCTGAAGTCATAGTCATAGGTGGTGCCGAAAGTGTTACACCTGCATCGGTTACTAATTCCAATGCTCCACCCAGTGTGCCTTCTACCCAGTTTGCTGTTCCGGTAACAGTCCCATTGAAACCATTGCCGCTAGCATCAGTTGCAACAGTACCGGCAGCATCGTCGAACTTGAAGTGTGCCCTAAGTGTTGCTGGTTGTGCACTTGCTGTGATGCCCAATGCTAAAATTATACAGACCGAAAATAGTTTTACAAAGTAGATTTTTTTCATAATGTTTTAATTTTTAGTTTAATAATAGTGTTTCAATTTTTCAAAAATACCCAAAGAGATTGTAAATATAAAAAAATTAATTTTTAATACCCATAATTTTATAATCTGAACATCTATAATCAGGTATCAATGTCGTTTAATTAAGACCATTTATGTCCCTCTCCGGGAGAGGGCGCAAGGAGAGGATATAAAATAATAACCTTAATTAAACGACATTGAATGAGGTATTATAAATCAATGTCGGTTAGTTAAGGCAGGACTTTTTTTTTACTATTACCAGCACCCTTCGACTGCGCTGCTAATGACACGATGGTAATAGCCTTTCCCGGTCTACCGGGACTCAGGCTGACTAAGGTGTCAACTAATTATTAAATAGTGG
>JAFGPL010000103.1 GCA_016936215.1 Bacteroidales bacterium | reverse complement strand
TCCTACCTCAAAAATAAGTGTAGCTAAATCGGGGTTAACCGCAATAATCAACAATTTGTTAAAAGGCATGAATAATTGCGGTTAAATTTATATTTACTGCTCATACATGTAAATATAAAAAAATCAAAGCTTTTGCAAGAAGATATGTATGCTTTAACTGTAATAAGTTTCAATGGCACGAGCTGCAAGCTCGCGCCAGCAGGTGTAAAACCCTTGTACAAAAATAAAAAGGTCCAAGCGGACGCTTGAACCAGTTTTTGTTTTTTTACATCATTCTGATAGCCTTGGACTAGTTGGGGGCTATTCAAAATTATCAAATGAGTCTGGTACTTTCAACGTGTCCGGATTAAAATCACCTATTAACTCCTCTTGAAGGTTTATTAAACTTTTAGATGGTTTAGACTTGGAATAAAGAACTATAAACTTTTTACCAATGCAATTTTTATTATTAATACAATTATTTAGTTCATCGCTTGGATCGGTTGCTCTTTTATATTCTTTACCGTTAATTTTATATGTGTAAACTAACGATTCTCCACCATCTGTTCCAGGTGAATAAAATTTCTTTATAACACCAAATGTGACTGCCGGATCTGCCTTTACTACTCGTTTATTTGTCCTGTCTTTTAAGAATAAGAGAGATAATAAAATAATCCCAACAACAATCCATTTAATATTTTCTTTATTGATCCTTATATTCATGCGTACATTTATTCTGTATGAGAAGATTATTTTTGTTCACTTGAATAGCTTTTTCTTAATTGATCCTTGGTGAATTTCTTACCCACGCCTATCACAAATTCTTCAGTTCCCGGCGAACCTTTGATGTCAACTTTATCAAAAACCAAATTTATTGCAACATCACGTGCTAATTTATTAGGATTATCAATAGTCAGATGTGGATCGAAATCTTCTCCCATTGTAACAGCGGCTTTTAGTACAGACTTAATCCACTTTGCAGCTGGTAATCCTTCAATCACTGCGTCTCCATAATCGACATTTTCAAATCCTCCTTTAGCAATAGCTTGTTGTAAAATATCAACTCCACTCTTAACCCCCGCTTCGGTTATTTTAGATATTATACCTTCACCTATAGTTATTGTTACCCCAGTTGCGGCTGAGTAAAGAATTATAGGCGCTGTTGCGACCCCGACCATAGCTTTCCAACCATATTTTCTAAATCCTTCTTGCTCCTCCCATTCTCCCCAGAATCCTCTGTCTGAGTAATCACCATACGGTACATACAAAACATCCCAAATTGATTTTCTGGCCTTACGGACAATTTCAACAGGTTCAAATTTTTGTATACATAAGTTATCTTCTTCTAATGTGTTTATGTCTCTGTATCTTACTATGTTATACACTGAATTTTTATCCAACTCATGGATTTTAATGCCCATTGACTGTAATGTGGCCAAATCCGATCCTTTCCTAAGATCGTATTCAGTAACAACTAAATCAGGATAATCCCCATTCCACTTTGAATACCAGACATCTTGAAAATAGGCATATTCTAACCCATCAAGATCAATCCCACTTATTGGACTATTTGAGGCAAACTGGTAAGGTGTAAGCATTGGATATGACCGTGTAATGGGATCCACACTCAAAAACCTTGCTACCCTGCTATCATAGATCCTAAACCCATAGTCGTACATATTTCCTGAGCCGGATATTTCGTTGTCCATTTCTTTGCCATTAAACCCGAACCTATACGTATTTGCCGCAAAGTTCCTACCCGGCTGTAACATGCCAAACGGGTAATAATGGTTGTAAGAAAGAACTTCGGCATCGTTGGTTATATTGGGCAAAGCGCCGGAGGCTGTTAACCTGTCGCTTACCACCACACGTACATTACCGAGATGGTCTTTCAGCTCGTACTTTTTAAGCCCGGCGCCGCGGGCATACCATTTATGGTTTACATCATTGGCAATGGACAAAGGGTCAATCGCCGAAACATCACACAATCCCGTGTTAAATGTCATATTTTAATAAACAACCACCTTATTCACCTGAAGCACATCCGCATTAAATATCTTTATATAATAGATTCCGCCTTTCAAACTGCTTATATTAAGAGTTCTTGCATATTTTGAACCCTTGTGACCTTTATCGTTCATAATGACCCTTCCTTCGCTGTTATAGAATTCAATTATTACATCATTTGTTTCGGTAATATCCATCTCCAGGTTCAGGAAATCTCTTGCCGGGTTCGGATAAACGCGCAGGTTAAACGGGTTCTGTTCAGGGTCATCAATACCGGTTATAAATGTCACCTTCACGGTTTTGCTGGTTTTGCACCCATTGGTGCTGGTAACCGTTACTGAGTAGTTTCCGTATTGTGTTACATTGTATGTTGATGAGGTTGAGTTGTCCTGCCACAGGTAAGAGGGGTGTCCCTGTTCCGGTACCAGTAAATGCGGAAGGTCGGTCATCAGCACCCCTGCAATATCGCCGAAATCAACTTCAGGGCTTTTCCTTACGAGACCGTAGTCCATTGTAAGTGTGTCATTTTCAGGCCTCAGGTCTTCTGAATAGTTGGTGTAGAACCTGAGTGTTGCATGTACACCGTCGGGAATATTAATAGTATCGGTAAGGTTCCGGTAAATATTGCTCCCAAATGCAAATACATTGGTCAGCTCAAAAGCGCTCTCCCCAACAGGTGTATTGTTGAGCTCGTATGCCACACGGATTGTTTCTCCCGCTGCGATACTTGAATTTCCGAGGTTTTTGATTTGTACCTGTACATTGCTGAAGCTTCCGGAACACGAATCCATCGGGAGGTTAACCGCTGTAACCCCCACATCGGTAATAATCAGGAAGATGGTTACAGAGTCTTTTGCATAGCACCCGGTGCGGTCGTCGGTTACCTTCACGTTGTAAATACCCGATTTTGTTACATCATACGTCTGGTTGGTTGCCCCGTCCTGCCACAAGTAGCTCAGCGACTCGCCATAACCGGCGTCGAGCATATAATTAAGCCCCTTGTGGGTGTAGATATCATCGAGGCCAAAATCAACCACCGGCCTTGTTTGAAGGTATATGGTGTCGTAAAGGGTATCGTTTGCCGGGTTCAGGTCGTTTATGGTATTGGCAAATATCATAAAGGCATATTCTCCGTATGTATTTAAATTTTCGACATATGAAAATGTCCTGTTCATGGTGCCTCCCGGGAAAACAGGCGATGTAAGCGTAAGGGAATCGTTTCTTACAGGCTGGCTATCCAGTTTGTATCTGAAATAAACCTTCGAACCGGCCGGTATGGTGTCGTTTCCGGTATTTCTTGCCTGAATCTGAACATTTACATTGCCCAGCAGGTTGCATGCAGAAAGCGGGCTAAGCAGGGCATCCGGCGACACATCCCTGATCTTCAGCCTGATAAAGGCTGTGTCGTAACCCGGGCATCCGTGGATATCTGTCGCTGTGACATGGTAGAGGCCTGTTTCATCTGCAATATGCACCTGTACAGAGTCGCCATCCTCCCAGAGGTAAGAGATGTACCCCGGCCCGGCATCGAGCGGGTAGGTGAGCGCTTCTACAACCTGGTCGCCGCCGATATTTACCACAGGGTAACCATAAACTTCCACGTTCAGGTTCAGTGTGTCGTTGCCGCGCACCGTATCGCCGCCAAAATAGGTGAAAAGCTTAATTGCGTGCAGCCCCACTTCAGAGAAATCTTCGTATTTGCCGGTAAAGGTAAAGAGCCTTGTTTCGCCTGACTGCAGCGGTGTTGTAAGCAACAGGGTATCGGTAACTGCTGGCGCCCCGTTATAAATATACGAAACAGCTATTTTTGAATTGCTGACGATACTATCTGTGCCAAAGTTTTTAATCCTTACTTGTATTTGCTCGTTATCAGAAAGTTCGCATGAAGAAACCGGCGAGATGATGGTATCCATGCCCACATCGAAATAAAGCAGTTCCACATACACCGAATCATAGTTGTAGCAACCGTTTCCACCCGCATTTGTTACATGCAGGTAGTACCAGCCATCGCCGGGTACCTTAAGGGTGTCGGCAGTTGACAGTTCCACACCAAGGGTATCTTTCCAGGAATAGTCATAATTAATATCATAATACGACCTGATTACAACCGTATCGGGTTCTCTCGACTGTATGGTGTCGGGCAGGTTTGTCAGCGGTAAGGGGTAAGCCTGGAAAATGGTAGTAGACGAATCGTTGTTTGAACCGTAAAACCAGGGGTCATCTTCGAACAGGGTGAAGGCTGACAATTGGTACAAGCCGTCTGTTTCGGTGCTTATCTTTTCGGCAAAGGTAAATTGTGTCGTGTTTCCGGGGTCCAGAGTGGTTTCGAGCAACAGTGTGTCGTAAACTGTCTCGTTGCCATCGAAGATATATCCCATTAATATGGTATCGCCGGCATTGACTTTATTAAAGCCATAGTTTTTTACCGTAACGGTAACCTGGTCGGATACCTCGTTGAGACAGTCATCTGTCGGTGAATCAATAGAAAACACACCTAAATCTGGCGGGGCAGGGTATATGCTGAAATCGTCAAGGGCAATACCGCGGCTGCTTTCTGTAGGATCGCTGTCAGACATCCATAAAATCCTGAATTTAACCCTCGGCTCAGATTGAAGGGTAGCGGGCAGCATGGTTTTCGCTGTTTTCCATCCATCAGAACTCCCTGTCCATCCATTCTGGCCCAAAGCAGACACCGGTGTGGTGTACCAGTTCCAGTCATAGCCGAAAGAATTATTTTCCAAAACACTCCAGGTTGTGCCGTTGTTGGTGGTATATTGCACATTTGCCCCGTCGTGGCCGGTTTGTGAAATGTTCGTGTACTTCATTTCAAGAACAAGCTGGTTAATACCTGTAAGGTCGTAGCAGGAGCTTTCAAGGTAAGAGCTGTCGTTATCGGCATATAACCCAAACGGCGATAATATCCACGCATTGGGACTGCCCGGGATTGGTCCGATACTTTCGTCGGGTATTTTGCAAATCCAGGTGTTGGCAACGCCGTTGCTTATCCAGTAACCTTCGGCAGTTTCAAAATCAACAATACTTGGCGGATTGATGTTATCCTGAATTTTTAACTGCAGGTATACCGAATCGTTTGTCCGGTCCTGGTCTCCCGATTTATCGGTAGCACAGAGAAAATTATAACTGCCCGGACCGGGAAAATTTGCCGGTGTCCTAAAGGTGTATATTATTGAGTCATCTACAGGAATGGATGCTTTTATTGTATCATAAATCCTTGTTCCTGTATTGCCATCCAAAGAAAAGAATACCGGAAGGTTAGGTGCCGATGGGACAGCAGCATAATTGCGCACAACCACTTTAACAGAATCAAAGCTTGTATTTAAACAATCATCGCAAGGAAGAATAACCTGTGTGATGCCAACCTCGTTGGTAAGGTATTCACCGGTAACGGCAAAGTTATCAATATTCCACCCGGCATAGGCATTGTTATTATCGGAAAAATTAATGGCAAAACGAAATTTCACATCTTCTTTTCTTTTGGCAAGGTTGTTAACTGCACTTGAAAATGAAAGGCTGTTCCATGCAGATTCGGGGTTCTGGCCGCTTACCTGGCTGCTCCATAATTTGGTCCAGGTACTTCCACCATCAATACTTATATCAATTGAAGCTTCATCCTGGGGTTCAAAAGAAATCCACTTCATCATTGATAATTTTATACGATCAAAGTATTTCAGGTTCATTGAAGGGGTGGTGGCAAAATATGCCGTGGCCGAATCAATGTTAACTAAATAGTCTCCTAAGTCGTTATGATCGTTGCCGAGTACCTTTGTACCGGAATAGGCATAATCAGGGTCGTTGCTTCTTATTACAAATTTTCCTTTAGGTACATCTATTTCAAAATCTTCTTCAAGTGTCCAGCCCTTGTCAGTAGCAAAATTATCATAAAATACTGCTTCTTCAATGACGTTAACTCCAGGGGCAGAAGCGTCGGAAAAGGGATATTTTTTGTTACTTACAGTAACACTGTTTGTCTCAAGCACAAAATCAACCTGCTGGTTATGGATATCCCCAGGCTTAACATCTGCGGCAAGCCACAGGTAATGGATCCCTGTTTTGAGGGTGGTATTCAGGTTCCCAAACCTGATATACCCGTTACTTACCGATACAGAAGAACCGATTTTTGTGGAAACATCTTTGGTTTCATTTCTGAAAATCTCATTCTGGGTGTAAAACAACTGGAAACCATTAGCTTCAAAAACACTGTTGTCAGTGCAAAGCGATTTTATGTTTACAGAGTCAAGGGTAAGGTTGCCGGTATTGCCCAGTACTTCGATATTGATCCTGAACACCGGTATAGCCCTTGCCCCTGAGGGAATCACCGAGTGAACGATGTCATTTACTGTAATATTATTTACGTAACGCGTAATTACTGCGGTTTCAACAATTTTTACGCTGTCAATACAAATACCATGACCTGCATTGGATGTGCCGCTGAATGCAAGGTAAAACTGGCCGGTTAAATATTTTTCTCCCTCCTGGTCAATGTTAAAGCTTCGTCTCGTCCATAATGAAACGGGTGATAAATATGTGACAATGGTGTCCCATGGCGCTATAGGTGAAGTTCTGAATAATAGTCTTAAATGGTCCGTGCCCCAGTCTGATTCTGCCTGGGTATGGTAGAAGGTAAGCCGTGGTTTAACTGCTGAACTTAGATCTATGGGTGCGGATACCAGGTCCCTGATTTGTGATTCCGCACTAGCCCAGTAAAAATATGCATTATATTCTCCATGAAAAGCTGAATATGGATTTAATTCATGACCTCCGTTTTGATAAGTCCATTTAATGTCTTGGTGCGAAGGTAAACTCTGCCAATTGCGCGGTGTGTTTTCAAAACTTTCATCCAGGTAATAAATGGTGGTGTCTGTTTGCGAAAAGACAGTAGCATAGATGAAAATGATTGCAATAATGGATATAACTTTTTTCATGTCTGAATTTTTATTAACGCCCGATGAATGTTTGCCCTTTTAAATAACAATTATACTGAATTTACGTATAAATTGTTAAAAAGTTTTAAACACAGATTAATTACTATTGACTATTATTGAACGGAATTTAAGTTTTTATCTGAGTATTTTTATTTAAACCGACTGTTATGAGCAAAATAATTACAATATTAACTATTTCATTGTCATTGGCATATTCTGCTTATGGCCAGATTGACAATGAATTCTGGTTTGCAGCCCCCGATGTCACCAGTGGGCATTACTGTAACCCTGCACTGGGAGATGGCCGTCCTGTAAGCATTTATGTAACTGCCGAGCAGGCAACAATAGTAAAAATTGAAATGCCGGGAAATCCTTTTTTTACAACTACAGAATTCTATTTATCGGCAGGCGAGCATAGAAAGGTGCAGATAACACCAACATATACACCAGATGTTTTTGAAAATGTTCCTATTAGTTATCCTCCTGGGGTTGGTCAAACCATACATAAAAAAGTTTTTCATATAACTTCTAACCCAGGTAACATTACCGCTTATTACGAACTTGATAATGGTTGTAACCGCGATATATTTGCATTAAAGGGTAAAAATGCACTGGGGACAGACTTCTATGTTTCCACGCAGAATTATTTCAACAATGGAAGTTATTCCCCACCACCATACAGCGGTTTTGTGATTGCAGCCACCGAAGATGGAACTACTATTACCATTCACAGGAATGGCTCATGGTTTAATTTTTCAGGAGCTCCTGCAGTTGAAACTATCGTGCTTAACAAAGGCGAGAGCTTTCCCTTTGTAGCAAGCAGTCAGGCTGCTGCTCAGCATATCATGGGTGTGCATGTAACTTCTGATAAGAAAATTGCCATTACCTGGTATGATGATTCTATGGCAAAGAGCACATGCAGGGACATTGCCGGTGACCAGCTTATTCCGACAACACTTATCGGTAGGAATTATATTGTAATGAAGGGTGATGTACAGGCTTCCAATGGAGGTGAACAGATTTTTATCACTGCCACACAAAATGCAACAACAATAAAGGTAGATGGTGTTGTACAGACTACTATTAATGCAGGACAAACCTGGAATAAACAGGTAAATAATCTTTATGAATATATTGAATGTACTGAACCGGTTTATATCAACCATATTTCAGGGACAGGTGGAGGCTGCGAACTGGCTGGTTCAACGCTTCCAACCATTGACGGATGCACAGGCTCACACAGTGTAACTTTTACCCGTGGTATGAACACGACAGACCCTTTACGGTTGAACCTGATGGTACGTAATGAAACCAGCAGCACCAGCCCTTACAAGAACAAAAGTATTGACAACTTTACGCTTAAGGTAGGAAATAATTCTTTTCATATACCAAAGACTTTTTTCATCTTTCTGCCCGACAGTTCGTGGGCGGTGCTTGATAACAGTAACCCCGCGGTGAATACATTTTTTACCCAGTCAGGGAGGATTACTCCGGGTACAACAGCTACCATTGAAAACCCGATTTCAAGGTTCCACCTGGGGGTGCAAAACGGAGGTCCCGGCAACGGAGGTAAATACGGCTATTTTTCAGATTATGCATCCAACAGGGGAAGGGCAGGTATCGGGGGTCCGAAAGCACCCTCGCTTAAAACATATTGCAATATGGATCCAATTATGTTTGCTGTGGAAGGTGGGATTGCTTACAAGTGGTTTAGCCTTGCCCCCAATGCGGGTGATACCATTTATCTGAATAGTACCACCAACAGTGAAGTATATCTAACACCACCGGTCCCACGTTTATATAAATTTGGAGTAACCATATACAGGGAATGTTATGCTGATACCATTATATATCTTCAGGCAAGGGTAATAAACGGACCGGTTGCTGATTTCACTGTCTCCTCTAATGTAGGGTGTTCACCTTTCAGTCCATTATTTACCAATACTACTGATTTTGCACTTGCTGATAAGATGTTATGGAACTTCAATGCTGTTGATTATTCAGATACCATTAGCCAGACATTTCTGACAAACCCTTTTAATCATACTTTTCCTGAGAATTTGTCAGATTCCCTTCAGGTTTATCGGGTAAGGCTCACAGCATGGGGGCCATACGGGTCATGTCCTACCGAACGTGAAATGGTGATTACCGTAAAACCCGGAGTCAAATCCCAATTTACAGTTGATGATTCAATAGGTTGTTCACCGCTGACTGTGAATTTTAACAACCAGTCAACCGGCCACATTAATTCAACCGGTTATTACTGGGACTTTGGCGACCAGACACAGTCGTTTGACAGCCTCCCGAGCAAAACCTATCAAAATTACGGGTTTGACGATACTACCTATGTTGCCAAATTGGTGGTAACATCAACTTTTGGTTGTAATGATACGGCATTTCAGGATATCGTGGTGCACCCGTATATAAAAGCCTCCCTGGCATTAGACACAGCGCTGGTTTGTTCGCCGATGCAACTGCAGCTTAAAGTCAATAATTCCATCGGGGTTGATACATTCAAGTGGCATATTGATTATTCCGACAGGATTGCTGAACCAAAAACCTTGAACTATTCACCTTTGCTAATCAATCACTCCGATACCAGCCTCTCTTCCCCCGATACGGTTAAGATAGACCTTGTCGTGCTGAACAGGATGGGTTGCTCCGATACATTTCCCCAGAGACAGGTTATCGTGATGCCCGAAGTCAAGGCAGATTTCGATATTGATCAATCGGCAATCTGCGATTCTGTGAGGGTAAATTTTAGCAATGCTTCTTCAGGGTATAAACTCGAATATAATGTTGATTTTGGTGACGGGGTCTCGGCAGTTGACACCATTAAAAGAAATTATACACACCGCTATTTTAACCGTACTACATCAGATGTGGTTTATAATGCGAAGCTGACAGTAACATCAGATAAATTGTGTATTGACAGCAAAGATACCGTCATTCTTGTTCACCCATACGTAAAAGCCAATTTTGCACTTGATTACCTTAACAATTGCGCCCCTATCAATATTAATGTTACAAATCTCAGTACCAATGTAGATAACTACTTATGGAACTGGGGCGATGGCACAGCTCCCAGTACATCGGGTGCGCCGTTCCTGACCCACCAGTACTGGAACCCTTTACCCGAACGGGATACAACGTACTACCTGAAATTAAAAGTTACAAGCGCCGAAGGATGTTCTGACTCTACCCAGCGCGAAATTCTTATTTTCCCTCAGGTGGTCGCTGCTTTTGATATTGACAAATCTGAAGGCTGTAACCCCCTTACCATTGCTTTTCAAAATAATTCAACTGGCAAAGACCTGGGTTACAACTGGCATTTTGGCCCCGACGTCTCCGGATCTGAAAGCGCCAATCTGTTTCAGCGATCTTTTAACCATTACAGTCCCAACGACTCAACATTTAATGTTACCCTTACCGCTTTTAACAGTTATGGTTGCGACAGCAGTGTTTCAAGGCCTGTAACAGTGTATGCATACATTGATGCCGATTTTTTGGTTGCAAAAAGCGATAGCTGTTCCCCATTCGCGGTAAGGATTACCAACAGGTCGCCGGAAGGGGCTAAATTTTACGATTGGGATTTCGGCGATGGTACCCCCGTGAGCACAGATTTCGAACCGGACCATACCTACCACAACACATCGCTGGTAAGCAGAACAGATAATCTCAGGCTTGTAGTCAAAAACAACCATGCCTGTTACGACACCATGATAAAGCCTATTACAGTTTACCCGGAAATAGATGCAGGTTTTACGATAGATAAAACCGAAGGCTGTCAGCCGTTAACTGTTAATTTTTTAAACAACAATACAAACATTATTCCAGGCACCGAGTTTTACTGGACCTTTGGCGATGGTACTTTTTCTACCCGCACCAACCCGTTGCCGCATGTATACAGCAACAGCCAGGATGTAAGCCTTGGCCATACCATCAAACTCAATGCCATGAGCCAGTATGGTTGTTCCGACAGCGCTTCGCAAAACATTCTCATTTATCCATTTATCTTTGCGAAATTTGCTGTTGACAAAGCATCGGTATGTTCCGACGAACAGTTTGAAATAGACCGTTCGGCATCATATGGGGGAATAAGCCAATACCTGTGGGATTTTAATAACGATGGCATAACCGATGCCACAAGTTCATCGCCTGTTTTCAACCATGCTATTTCAAATACAACGCTGAGCCCGCAAAATAATACCGTTAAACTTACAGTCACCAACCTGCAGGGTTGTGATACTTCCTGGACCCAGCAAATTGTGATTAATCCCGAAATAACTGCAGCGTTCGAGATTGATAATACAGGGCCATGCTATCCCACCAATACAGTTTTGCATAACACATCTTCGTTCAAAGGTATTGTGGCAACAAAGTTCCTGTGGGATTTTGGTGACGGTTCGGTCTCGACCAATGCCGACGACTATATTACATACCGGTTCCATAACTTCGACAATTTTATTGACAAAGAATATACAATAAATCTTATTGCCGAATCGGATTATAAGTGTACAGATACCATCAGCCACACGATAACCATACACCCAAAACCAAAGGCAGATTTTAACTTCCCGGTCACGGTTGATTGTCCTCCCTTCCCTGTAACATTTACCAATATTTCACGTGGCACCGATTTAACCTATCAGTGGGACTTTGCCGATGGTGGTTTCTCTGCAGACAAAGACCCGACGCATATCTTCAGCAACGATGGTTTTGTAATTAAGGAGAATAATATTGAATTGATTTCAACCACCCAGTTTGGATGCAGCGATACCGTCTACAAACCTATTCTTGTGTACCCGAAAGTGGATGTTGATTTTGATGCTACTGCATGGCATGGTTGCAGCCCGATGGTTATTACCTTCGATGGTTCTGCTGTAAACCAGAATTATGTGATATGGTATCTTAACGAGGATGCTTTCAGCACGCTTGAGAACCCTACCTACAGGTTTGTGAACAATACCCCTGATAACCAGACTTATGATATCAGGTTCAAAGCAACATCGTTATACAACTGTACAGCAGATACGGTAAAGCAGATAACCATCTATCCAAGTCCTGCTACAGAGTTCATCCCCGACCCTGTGTTGCAGGATTTTAATACCGAAACGGATATTACAACGGTTCAGTTTAAAAATTACACCCAGCACCAGGACAATGGCCAGTGGGAATATCGCTGGGATTTCGGTGACGGCACTACAGGGTCTAATACCGAAGAGGTATTTAACAAAGAATATACCATTTGGGGAGATATTAACAATAAGAATAAAATACCTGTAAGCCTCCTCACGTGGAACAGGAACAACCCCGAATGCCGCGATTCAGCACAGCACGAAATTATCATCAATCCGCCGTTGCCACAGATAGACATTGCCGAAGATGTAGCAGGATGTGAACCCTTAACGGTAAACTTTATGTCTACCACAAAGTATATTTATGAAGACAGTTACAGTTGGGACTTTGGTTATAACGGCCAGACCGGAACAGGTGCGGCGCCGATGTTCACATATAACGAGCCCGGTGTATATATCGTCAAACTTACCGTTGAAGGCGACGGCGGCCTGAACTGGGATTATAAAAAGATTATCGTGCACAGTAAACCCCAGATAGACTTTACCTTTGCACCGGGACTGGTAATGGAAGGCAGTGAAACCGAAGAACCCACCCCTGTGAAGTTTTTTAACAGTACCATGCTCGGGAATGATTATACATGGGAATTTGGCGATGGGCAGTCTTCGATTGAAAAGGAACCTACTCACGTATACGAGGATACCGGTAAATATTATGTGACCCTTGTTGCTACCAGCATCGACGGGTGTATGGACACCATGCTGAGTGAGATACCGGTAATTGTTGAAGGGGCAAGGAAAATGGAGTTCCCCAATGCTTTTGTTGTTGACCCTGCCGGTCCTGCCGATGAATATTATGATCCGTCGGATCCAAACAGGGCCGTGTTCAGGCCTGTTGCCCAAGGTGTTGAAAATTATCGTCTTGAAATTTATAACAGATGGGGCGAATTAATTTATGTGTCTGAAGATATTAATAAAGGCTGGAATGGTTATGTTGACGGCAAAATCATGAAACAGGATGTGTATATATGGAGGGTGACGGCAACATTCACCGACGGAAAACCGTTTATGAAGGCCGGGGATATAACACTGCTGGTTAAGCCGGCCACAAATCAGTAAAAAACACGGGATTACCCTGTAAACCATTTGTGAACCAGTTTGGTGAGCGAATTTTTATAGAGTTGTTTATAACTCTGTAGATAATAATTATTTAAAAAAAATATTTATTCATAGGTTTGGACAAAAAATAAAACATTAATAAATAATAAGCGTAAAAAGAACAAATATTACACCTGAAACAGTAAAGTGAAACGGATAAATTTTCTCATATTATTTTTGGTTGTAAGTATAACAGGTTTGGCACAAGATCCCCAGTTTTCGCAGTTTTATTCCAATCCGTTATACCTTGCGCCTTCTTTCGCCGGCGCTGTAGAAGGCAGCCGTGTTGCTGCCAGTTACAGGAACCAGTGGTTTCATCTGCCTGTTAGTTTCGTTACATACAGTTTTTCATACGATCATTATTTTTCGGGTTATAACAGCGGCGTAGGGCTTTTTCTTTTAAAAGATGCCGCCGGGTCGGGTGAACTTGGTACCATGAACGCCGGCTTGCAATATTCATATAACTTTAAACTATTTCATACATGGCAGATCAGACCCGGGCTTCATTTTTATTATATTGAGCACGGACTTTCATACGATAAGCTTAAGTTTATTGACCAAACCATGAATGCCCCGCCGATTGATGAGGGCTATCCCTCTGTAATAGATAAGGTGAGGGATGTAGACCTTGCAACATCGTTACTTATTTACTCAAAAAAATTCTGGATAGGTGCCAATATTGACCATCTCCTTAGTCCGAATATCTCTTTGTTTGCTGATGAACACAAGGTACCCCTGCGCGTAAATGTTTTCGGAGGGGTTGAAATCAGAAGGAAAGGAAGGCTGCTCAACCCCATTGATGAAACCATGACCCTTGCCTATATGTTTCGTTCGCAGGGTACCAATACACAACTTGACATCGGGGTATACTGGCACCGTAACCCTTTGGTGCTGGGCTTGTGGTACAGGGGTATCCCCCCGATGAATTCGCAGCGCGGTGATGCATTTATAATCCTGGTAGGTTATAAAACACCCTATTTTAATATCGGTTACAGCTACGATGTTACTGTTTCAAATCTTATTACGCATGCCATTGGTTCACACGAAGTCACGATGAGCTTCAAATTTCTTATTCCCCGCAGATCAAAACTTGGCGCTTTGCCATGCCCCGATTTTTAGTTATAGGTTATTAAATGCTTAATGCTAAGTGATTTAGTGTTTCGGGTTCCGGGTTTTTCGCAGTTCCAGTTCACACTCTTCCCTCACATATTCGTATCAAAACGGGTTTTTTTGTATCTTTCAGCAATGTTTTGAAAGAAGCCTATTGAATAATTTGGGTTAAACATATAAAAGTATAAAACAGATGAGAATATTTATGAAATTAAAATATGTAACATTGGTTTCTTTGTTATTTGTCATGGTGCAGGTATCAGGCATCAGATGGTATGATGGCAAACCATTAAAACCACGTATTGTGGTTCTTACAGACGTATCAACATGGGAAACAGATGACAGCGAATCATTGGTGAGGCTTTTTGCGCATGCCGATATGTTTGAAATTGAAGGATTGATTTATACCACAGGCTGGAGCCTTGAAGAAACCCGCGACGATTTCTTTCAATTGATCCACGATGCCATTGACGCCTATGAAAAAGACCTCCCAAACCTGATGAAAAGGTCAGGTCAAACAGGTTTTGAAGAAAATGAATCACGGCAGGTTATCGGTTATTGGCCTGATGCGGAATACCTTCGCAAGTGTACCATGAATGGAAGCAAAAAAAGGGGCATCGGGCAGATAGGGAAAGAAAATGTTTCTGACGGCAGCAACCATATTATCAAAATGGCCGATGAAGATGACGAACGCCCGCTGTGGATATTAATCTGGGGCGGCGGTAATACACTTGCACAGGCAATCTGGCAGGTTCAGCAGGAACGGGATGAAAATGACCTGAAAGCATTTCTGCATAAAATACCAACTTATGCCATTACCGATCAGGACAGATCGTATAAAGAGGGTACCCCTTTCGAAATTAGTTCACACCAATGGATGCGAAGGGAATTTGCAGAAGACCTTATGTTCATCTGGGATGAATGTGCCTGGAAATTTCAAAACGGCACCGGCCGTAAAAACTGGGATGAATATGCACTGCACATTCAAAGTCATGGAAACCTCGGCAAAGTTTATCCGAAATTTAAATATGGCGTTGAAGGCGATACCCCGTCTTTTCTTCATGTAATGCCCAATGGCTTAAACAATCCGCTTATCCCGGGACAGGTTGGCTGGGGTGGTTATTTCGAATGGGCTAAAGGTGCTGATGACAGTACCTTTGCATATACCAACCACAAGGGAAAAGCCGGTGAAATTTGCGCTAAGTACGAAGGTTATTTTTATCCTGCAACTTTTAATAATTTTGCTGCAAGAATGGATTGGGCAGCATATGGCAAGGGCAACCGAAACCCTGTGGTGATTGTGAACGGGGATAGAGACATTACACCTGTTCATATTCATAAGAAACAAGGAAAATCTATTGTGCTTGATGCTTCAGAATCATTCGATCCTGATGGTAACCGGTTGAGCTATAAATGGTGGGTATTGCCCGAGGCAGGAACATATCAGCAGGAAATATCGTTGTCGGGTGAAAATTCAAATAGAATTTCCGTGAATGTGCCTTCCGGTTCTGCAGGAAAGTGCTGTCATGTAATATGTGAAGTGACAGATAATGGTGAACCTAACCTTACAAGCTACAGGCGGGTCATCATTCATTCGGAAAAATAAGAAACAAAACCGGCAAAATGAAAATAATGGTATAGCAAAAATTAAAATTCGAGACATATATGCCAAGTTTATCGCCAGGGGTAGCAGGGGCAAAGGAAGCTTACGGAGTTTCAATTTTACGGGAGAATAACACTATTAAGATACCTCCAAAAGCCTTTGCCAGGTACAACCTCAAAGAAAATGGCCCGGTTTTATTAACATCAACCAGGGCAGGGGAACGTGGTTTTGCTGTTTTAAATATTGAAAAAGCAAAAAAGAGTGTTTTCAAAAAAATTATTGACAGTATCAAAACTTTTAATGAGCCTGTTTGGGTTAATTCAAGGCCTTATGCTATAACAGAAGTTATAAATGAGACCATCACCTTTAATAATGCATTGTTAAAAGCCTTTGATCTAAAGGAAGGTGAACGTTTTATTGTCATAAAGAGCACTACTGTTGCAATGAGCTTTAATCCAACCGAAGTATTTAAGGCAAAGCTTCAAAGTCACGGTTTTTTTGATGCAGTAAAAAACATAGATAAACTTGAAATATTTGAATAAATAGTTTTATGAAACTCACTTGATTAATAAAACACAAACAACAAAATACTGGTTTAATCATTTAGGTTATGTGCCTTTTCGGCAGACAGGCATTATACCTAAAAAATTTAAAAAATAAAATCACTACTGTCCGACTAAAATATTTTTCAAATTATAAACCCTCTGAAATAAAAAGGTTTAATGATATTACGCCACCTACGGGG